>CAYIHV010000021.1:0-9183 GCA_964363315.1 uncultured Candidatus Saccharibacteria bacterium | reverse complement strand
CAAACGGCACTAAAAATATGCCCCCCAACAGGCCATATCTGATTAATCTTTTAGCATCCATATTTCGTAAATATACATTTAAAAATACACTCGCGCTAGAAACTAATCATAAAATCAATTAGAATGATTCAAATGGAAAAAGTAAAGATAGGAGCGCATAAGTTTTTGCGTTGGAGTGAAAAGTACACCAAAACGGATATGGTGTACCTGGCCAAGGGCGGGTCTTGGTTCGCGCTCGGGAGTGCAGTAACAATGCTCTCGGCGTTTATTCTTGGCATCACCTTTGCGAACCTCGTCCCGAAAGAGGTATACGGCACTTACAAATATATAATCTCCCTTTCGGGAATTTTCGGTGCATTCGCACTCACCGGTCTTGGTACAGCAGTAACCCAATCCGTCGCCCGTGGGTTTGACGGGGTGCTAAAGAAAGCGTTTTCGGTAAATCTAAGGTGGAGTTTTGGAATCATTGCAAGCACAATTATCGGATCACTTTATTATTTTCTGCGTGGCAACATGCTTCTCTCGCTTTCTATTCTCGTCATTGGAGCGTTTCTTCCGTTTTTGAATAGCGCCAATTTTTATACCGGATTTCTTGCTGGAAAAAAAGATTTTCGTAGGCTCAACACCTTCGGCATGTTTCGCTCCTTTATTCCCATGGTTGTTCTTATTGCGACACTTCTCTTTACGCATGATGTACTTAGTATCATTATTGCCTATTTTGCGGCCCATACGTTCACCACACTTCTGTTTTATTTCTTCACCACAAAGAAAATTCCAGAAAACGCGACGGTCGATCCCCATTTTTTTCATTATAGCAAGCACTTAAGTATTATGAACATCATAGGCGCCACCGCAGGGCAACTTGACAACGTTCTTGTTTACCATTTTTTCGGCCCGGCACAGCTTGCAATATATTATTTCGCAACAGCAATCCCTGACCAGCTTAAGGGCCCGCTGAAGGGACTGAATTCCTTGATTCTCCCCAAGTTTGCAGAAAGAAGCTCTGCAGAGATCCATTCTTCTATAAAAAGAAAGATTCTGTTGCTCTTTGGGGCGATGTCGCTTGTGGTAATGGCGTACATTGCGATCGCCCCCTTGCTATACGACCTTTTCTTCCCACAGTACAGCCAGTCAATAGCATATTCTCAAATATACGCACTTTCGTTTTTCGGTGTTGCTTTCTCTCCCATAGGAATATTTTTTACAGCAAAGAAAAAGATTAGGGAACAATATTGGGGAAATATTATTACTCCCATTTTTAAAATTGGAGCAATGATTATATGTCTCTTTTACTGGGGAATCTGGGGTCTTATTGCCGCCCGCATCATTGTACAATTCTTTGCAGGTGGGCTTAATTTATACCTCTATCGTAAAAGCCTTGTAAACTAACGGGATTTATGTTGCTTTTATCCGCTCTTATATAATTTAAGGTAATTGTTTATCTGATTTTCCAATGTAAAAATTTTTTCAACTCGCGCGCGACCAGCCTCGCCAAACTTTTCCGCTTTTTTCGAATCTGTCAGCAATTCTGCAATCGCCTTGGCAAATTCTTTTACGTCATAAGGACTACGAACATACCCCGTCATGCCTTCTCCGACAATTTCTCGTGCCCCACCAAAACAGGTTGCCACTACGGGCTTTTTGAGCGCCATAGCCTCAATATTGACCAATCCAAAAGAATCCAAATACGCTGACGGGAAAACAACAACAGTAGACGCACCATATACACCACGCAAAGGTTCCCCGTCGAGCCAGCCGGTAAAAATAACTGGCAGATGAAAATTCTTGGCTTGCCGTTCCATCTCTTCTCCGTTCACATCTTTTATACCAGCAACCAAGAGTATCGCGTTCGGTACTTTTTTAATCACCTCGCCCATAATTTTTATGATTTGCTCGCCACCCTTGGCGTGTGCTAATCGTCCAGCAAAAAACACGGTTGGAGCATTGCCTAGCATATATTTTTGTCTCATTCGGTTCCTGAGAGATTCATCTTCTTTCCATAGGTTCGTGTCAATGCCATTATGTACCACAATGATTTTTTTGATGCCATTTTGCTCCAAGGCTTTCTTTAATTCATTGCTTACAGCACATATGTGTTCACAGAAACGCAAATAATAACGAATTATGAGGTTTCTAAGAGGGTTATATCGCCTTTTGTAGGTAGCCAGTTGCCTAAATGGGCTAATCCGATAATAAAACGCTTGTGGCAATGGCGTATCTCGAGGGTCAATGAAGTCAGCAAACTTCCCGTAATGAACAAGCATTGCATCATGGGCAGTAAGAATCACGCGAGCGCCGGCATGTTTGGCCAATTTCAGCGCATGGTAAGAAATATGAAAATGGATATTGTGAGCATGAACAATGTCTGGCTTGAATTTGCTTATAATTTTTTTAAGCATCGGAATGGTTGACGGGTTATACAGACTTCGATATGCCCGCCAGCGTTCATTATATGAAGAATGGATTGCAATGGCACGAATTCCCTTGTGCCAATATTCCCCCGCATCTTCTACGTCGCGAACGGTAGTAACCACAAGCACATCGTGCCCCCGAAGGTTGAACCCTTGCCCAAGAGCAAAAGCAACGACCGCCGATCCGCCAATTGTTCTGGGAGGGAACTCATCGGAAAGAATGAGAATTTTCATATTTATTTTTTATCATCATCACATGCCCTTTTTAAATTATTCATATTTTTTGTAATATCACACACCACCCTATTGCATGTTTCTTATTGGCAGTACTTGTATCAATATAATCAAGGAAAATCCCAAACCGCCCATACAAAGAAAGAAACGGGGCAAGCAACCTTCCTATGGCGGGCCGCTTGTATAAATCAAAGCGGTCTATCGCATAGCGAATCTTTATTTGGGCTATGTTTGAAAAAACCCCGCCACGTTGACTAATTTCTACTACCAAAAACCCAGAGCGCTCAAACAAAGCAGAGACCCCATAGTTAGTATATCTAAAAAAATCGTACGGCTCCTCGTGAAGTTCATTCATTTGTGGCACTGTTACCAAAAGATGCCCCCCTTTTTTAAGCACGCGGCTTATTTCTTTGGCCCCTTTCTCCGGATTTTCCAGGTGCTCAAAGACTTGGGTGCAGACAGCCGAATCAAAGCTCTCGTCAGGAAAAGGTATTTCCTCAATGCTTCCCACCACGTCAACATCCTTTTTGTGCCGAATATCCATCTTGATATATTCTTTTGAAGCAAAGTGTCGGCTATAGCGATCAAATTCTCCGGCTCCGACGTCCAAAACACGACCGGAAATATAGTGCCCGACTTTCTTAATTTGTCTGTCTAGCAGATAGCGGTCAGGTTGAAATATGTACATGTTAAAGTAATACTATTTTATTTCTTAACAACAATCCATAGATAATTACCCCGGCCCACAAGACGTACGATCGCCGAAAGAAATTTTCTCGCTCCGTGTCTAAGCACGCCATTTTTTCTTCCATTTCCTCTTTCTGCGACATTAATACTTTTACTTTCAAATTCAGCTTTTGCGTTTTTCTTCCTAGCATTGATTTTCACAAAACCAAGCCTGGCCAGAGATTCTTTGATGCTTAAATTATTCTCGTTAAAATCCCTGTTCCCCGACGCCACAAACTCAAAACCGCTTTTTTCAAGCAATTTTCTCAAATTGGCTTTGTTGAAATAGTGGAGGTGCTCCGGATAAATCAATTCATGTTTATAGCCACTTGTTTTAAGAATATAACTTTCGGTGTCTGGTGTTTCAATCACTAATTTATCTCCTTTCTCCAGATTGTTATAAATCATCTTGAGTACCCCATCCGGATCCTTCAAATGTTCAATGACATGGAACATTGTGGCGGTGTGAATGCCATTTCCGCCAAAAAATGATTTATCTAAATTTTCTGTGACACCTCTAATTATCTTTAATTTATTCCGGACGGAAAAATCGTGCGCCTCTATGCTTGGTTCCAAGCCGACAACATTCTTATATCCTGAATCGTTTAGCGTTTTCAAAAAAACTCCTTCTCCGCAGCCCACATCGCATAAATTATTTAAATCAACATATTTCTTTAACGTTTGAATCCTTCCAATTGAATTAGTATAACGCGCGTCTATTTTGCCGGTTTTTTCCAACTCAAAATTTCTCGTTTCGTAAAAATTTTCCGGCAAATCAAAACTAGCGCGCCAAAACAAACCACAGGAATCGCAAATAAACATGGGTAGATTATTTCTAACAATTTTCCGACCGTGGTTCCCGCAAATTATACAATCAAATTTTACGTTCATTTTTATCTATAAAATTATATAGGTCGTCAATTTCATTCGTAACCATTTCTGTCGTTATTTCTTCCGTTTGTCTCCTCGCTTCAACATCATCATATGTTTTTGCGTTCATTACAAAAAGCTCCGGTTTTTTTCTGTTCTTTATATTAACAATCCGGTTTAATTTGCCAATTGGCGGCTGTTCGTTCTCGTCTATGGGCCCAGTTATATCGACCGTCGGTACGCCAAAAGCTTCGGCGATATAAATCGGACCAGTATCAACACTTATGAACATACTCATCTTAAACATAACGGCCTTGAGCTCATCCAGATTTAATTTGTCTAGAGTATTTATTGCTTTTGTTTCCTTATTTAAACCACGGACCATTTCCAAAACCTCCGTTCGGTCATTTTTGGCTCCGCCGATAAATATTCTCGCTCCGTATTTTTTGTAGATATGATCAGCCACCTCAGCAAATCTATCGGCCGGCCATTGCTTAATTTTATTCCCAGCAGCCGGAGAAATACAGACCAAAAAGTCTTTTTCCTTAATTTCATTTTCCAAAAAGAGTTCTTCAATCTTTTTTTTAGCCTCTTTTGAAAAAGAAAGATGCTTTTTTGTGTTCTCTGTGTGAATATCTATCGGCTCAAGTAATTTCAAATATTCCCGCGGGGCATACGAACCCATCCTGTGCGGTATAAGTATCGCGAGTTGTCGTAAAATTTTATAAGCCCTCGTCTCCCACGGACAATACCCATTTTCTATTTTGGGAGTGGCCATGGACGGAATACCAGCCAAATAAAACGTCGCAAGAAAACCGAAGTTTGGGGCAGTTTGGCAGGCAAAATCTATTTTTTCTCTGCGTAACTGTTTAGCTAATTCCCAAAAAATATCTTTACTCCAAACAATATATTCATCAATATCATTATTTCCTAAAAGAATTTCTTTATTTATAGCGTTACCAATAACATACAACTTGGCCTTTGGATATTTCTTTTTAACAGCCCTGAACATTGGCGTAGTGCAAACCATATCCCCAAGCTTGGCCATCTGGAGAATTAGTATTTTGCTCGGATTCACCACTTTTCGCGTGGCCTTGCCACGAAACAAGGCGTACAGAAAGCACAGAACTAGAATATAAAGATTGTGGAATTTAGCGCGCATAAATTTTGAATTCCCCGTCATCGTAAAGCTGTTTCAAAAAAGAGTACTTGTCAAGTCGCCACTCTGGCTCCTTTTTTGTGTCCCACACGAAATAATCGACTTGATATTGTGATAACTCCTGCCTGAAATTCGGCGCGGAAAGAAGCGCCTCCGGAGTAAACGCGCGGCGCTCGGGTGACAAAAGGTAGTATGCCGCGTGGTTTTCCCAGACAACATTATTGCTGGTATAAACGGGAATAAATTGTGACAGAGAATTATCGGCAAAAACTACGGACTCCTTCGGTGTTTCTTTTTTCAACCACGCGAGTACCTTCGCATATCGCTGATCGTTCTTTACTTCCCCTACCCATCGTTCATAAGCAGAGGCTTGAATGAGTGTCGCGCTGGCAAGAGAAACAAAACAAACCAAGGCCGCTAAAACAATACTTAATATCCGGCGATTACCCAAAAAATAATAACCGGTGATAATAAAAATAATAATAAAAATAGGAACGTTAAAATACCAGTGGTAATGCCCTTCTTGGATTAAGATACCAGTTACAACTTGCTGATTGACGACAACAAAAGCAGTGGCGACAAGACCATACAAAAAAATAAGATTTGGATAGGTGCGATAGCGCAGGGCGAAAAGAACAAGTATAAGTGCGGCCATGACGCCGACGGCGCTCACAACGGGACGATGAGACAAAACAATATCGCTCAGTTTGGCCATAGGCAAATAGTACTGGTGGTGGTAGATAGCAATAGTATTCACAATTGACCACGCACCTATCGCCGCACCAAGAATTGTGGCGGTAGCGATTTTGAGCGATATATTATATTCTTTCCTTGCGGCATAGAGGAAGAAGAAAACTGCGTTAAGCGCCAGAAAAAATGAATAGCTGTAAAAATAGACATAGAAAGATACCCCAAGAAGGACCCCGAGTGCCAAAAACCAGCGCCAGGTTTTTTTCTTGAGCGCCGAAAAAAATATATGCAGATATGCAAAAAAAATGATTGAGCTGAATTCTGGGTTAATCGGACGCGAATAAAGGGCAAAGGAGTCGTACACTTTTTCCCAACGTAAAAAATGAACGAGGTCGGGGGCATTAAGCAACGCGTTCCCCAGCAAAACGCCGAACATGGCGGCAACCGACCAAATACGGTTCCCTATTAAACGGAAGGAAAGGCTGTAGACGAGAAGCGCTATAATTACTGGGAGAAAAAATTTATAAAATAAGTTAATGGTCGGAATGGGAATGCCAAAAAATTTAGCTGGCCATGCCAATATTGTTTCAGAGATCGTATACGCGGCAGATGGCACATTATTTTTGTACTCGTAAATGAACGGATTACCAAGACCGTTTCCATCAACCACCTCTTGCATTCTCGCCAAGTAATGAAGTTCGGCGTCTGTCTTGAACATATGGATGCCGCGATAATCGTTTCCTGCCTGCTGGATAAACAAAAGCTCTGGAGCAACCATCACAAGGCCGATCAAAAGACTGAGGAAGATGGCCGCGTAGTGTTTGCGTAACAAGAAAATTATTTTGTTTATATAAACAATCATTGTGATTTACGCCCAACAACCAAACACGACACCCCAAAAGGAAAATTAATATATCCAAGTAAAATTATCTCCGTGCGGAAAACATAATATAGTAATCTGTTTATCAAACCACCACCTCCTCCTGATTCTGTTTTCTTAAAGAAAGGAAAAATTCTTGAAAATAGGCGAACGAGTGCAATGGGGCAAAAAAGGAGCGTATTGAAATATGACGTTTGTTCCAAAGTAAACCCCGCATCCGATAGTAATTTCTTAAGTTGTGGAAGGCGATAGCGACGATAATGGTTGCTTGAAATATCTGTTACCCCCCACAAGAACATAAAAGTCGGCACAAAAATAATAAGCTGCCCACTCTCTTTAAGCACGCGTTTAATCTCAAGAATAGCCACCGCATCATCCTTGGTGTGTTCTATAACATCCAAAGCGATAACCAAATCAAATGTATTGTCAGGAAAAGGAATATGTTCTATTTTACCTAGAACTACACTGTTCAATCCGCGCTTATGGCAAAAATCAACAGCCAAAGAAGAGCTGTCTACTCCGTGAACATCCCCATACTGTCCGAGCTCACCTATCAGGGCACCTGTTCCACAGCCGATATCTAATACCTTAATCTTTCTAGAACCAAGGGTGTACCTATTTATTAAACTGTGAACCAATTCGCGACGAACCCGATACCACCAGTGATCAAGTTCGTTATTATATAAAAATTCGTAGTGAATATCTTTCATGTTTCTAAATACACTAAAGAAAATTAAAGTTTATTCTTCGTGGCAATAACTGTCCATCCGTTGCCATTTGGCGGAGAGTGAACATCTATGTCGGACAAATCTAGTCCCGCGAACAGCAACTCAACTTCTTCTTTCTTCCAATAGTTTGCCACCTCAGGAATAAGTTGGTCAAAAACAATACTATGAAGATGCCAAAATTTAAAAGTAGAAATCTGCTTGATATACGGATTCACGTTTTTAAAAAGTTTGGCGAATAACCAGAGTGGAACAGAACAAAAATAACTTAGCAGATGAACAAGACTAACAGGCAATTTTGAGGTAATATTTTTTCTGACAGGGTTGACATGTCTTACAATCCACTCATTCCCCTCATAACTATAAACCCACAGCAAAAGAGTGCCCCCGGTTTTAAGAGACCGAACAAGCTTGGCAATGGCCTCGCGCGGGTGTTCCAAATGATGGATAACCCCGATACTGAAAGTCATATCAAAAGATTCTTCCCAGTCGATATCGTATATGCTACGAAATAAAACCCCTGCGTTGCTAAACGAGGACAAATTCTTTTTCGCTCTGTCCACCGAGCGCCCGTCAAAATCAATGGCCGTAACTTTCTCCGCCCCGTATCTCAACGCCCAAAAGCTGTTCCTCCCCATTCCACACCCGGCATCAAGAATTACTTTGTTCTTAAAATCATTTTTCGTGAGTGGAGAAACCCAATTGAGAAATTGGGTTTCATAGATGGGGTCTACAAAATTATATTTGTCCCATTCGTAACCAAATCTTTCTTGTGAAGACATCTTTAAAGAGGGGTGTTTATTTTATTTATGATAACCATTTTTCATACCACAGCGAAAAGACCATGAGATTCCACAGCTCTTTTCTGTTATCTTTGCGTCCTTCGAAATGGTCTGTTTTTAATCTTGACACATATTCCGGGTTAAACAAGCCTTGGCGCCGAATTTCCTCCGACGACAACAAGTCGTTGCAAAAATCCTTTAATTCGTTCTTCAACCATCTGGCCATTGGGACGCCAAACCCCTTTTTCTTGCGGTGAATTATGTGGTTTGGCAATCGATTTTTCATAAGTTTTTTGAGAAGATATTTGGTCTCAAAATTCTTATACTTCAGTGAATACGGCAGAGAAAAAACGAAATCAACCACCCGGTAGTCCAAGATGGGGGCACGGACTTCAAGGGCGTGATACATGCTCGCGCGATCGACCTTAACTAAAACCTCGTCAAGCAGATACGAACGCAAATACGCGTAAAGGAGTCTGTTATGAGAATCGGGTTGGCGGTATTCATCCGCATACGCGTCTATATTTTCAAAAACATTTCCTAATCGGGTTGTCTCCCTAAGCCGTTCGCCAGACAGCTTTTTACGTTCTGCGCCAGAAAAAGAACCCAGCCATTCTTCGTGGCGATGTATATCGTCATTTATATCGCTTGAAGAGAATTTTTTAAGGTTATATGACCAGCCAAAGTTAGTATCGGAAACCGGCAA
>CAYIHV010000020.1:8761-9246 GCA_964363315.1 uncultured Candidatus Saccharibacteria bacterium | reverse complement strand
ATCGCACGCCACGGGAGGTATTTAGAGAGTGTTGCAATTCAAAGTAGAATTCAGGGCATCATTAAACACTAAACCACAATATTCAATATCCTCCCCGGAACAAAAAAGGTTTTCTTTATCTTTTTACCCAGAATCCACCTCGCTACCAACGGACGAATTGAGGCAAGCCCTAAAACAGTATTCTCATTATTATTATCAAGAGAAACGACAATAGTGTCACGGGCCTTGCCATTTACCTGTATCGCAATGGAAATCTCGTTTGCGATAATCTTTTCAGAATCAAATGCGGGCCATAAAGCGAGGTGGATTGATTGATTGTTCCCCATATTGTGCCAGAGCTCCTCGGCAATGTGCGGCGCAAATGGCGCAAGGAGCTTGAGGAGTATTTCGTACGAGGGACGCGTTAACCCATCTGCTTTTTCAAGCTCGTTCACAAGTACCATAAGAGCTGAAATGGCGGTATTGAAGCTAAGGGGTTCAATATC
>CAYIHV010000020.1:834-8751 GCA_964363315.1 uncultured Candidatus Saccharibacteria bacterium | reverse complement strand
CGACCTTCTTTATTGTTCTATGGAGAATTTGTTCCGTCTTCTTTTCATCTCCATGTTCGGCAACCTTCTCTCTCAAGCGCCACACGCGCTCAAGGAAGCGCCGAGGCCCGGTTATGCTCTCATCGTTCCACAACTTCATATCCTCAAGCGGTCCAAGGAACATGATATGGATGCGAAGTGTGTCAGCGCCGTACTTCTCTATAATCTCATTGGGATTGACCACATTGCCGAGAGACTTTGACATTTTGCGCCCATCTGGAGCCAATATCATCCCTTGATGACGAAGTTTCAAAAATGGCTCGTTAAAATCAATGTGGCCGAATTTCTTTAAAACTTTTGCAAAGAAGCGCGCATACATAAGATGGAGCACAATATGTTCAGCCCCCCCCATATAGACATCTACGGGAAGCCATTTTTTCAACTCCTCTCGCGAAGCGAACTCTTTATCATTGTGCGGGTCAGCATAGCGAAGATAGTACCAGCTCGAACAGACAAAAGTATCCATCGTGTCCGCTTCACGATGCGCATTTTTGCCACACTGAGGACAGGGAACTTTATTGAAAGATTTTGAATATTTAAGAGGTGATTCTCCTGTTGGAAGGAAATCAACATCTATCGGCAACTTCACCGGCAAATCTTTCTCTGGAACAGGAACTTCCCCGCAATCATCGCAATAGATAATCGGGATCGGCGCGCCCCAATAGCGCTGGCGTGAAACAAGCCAATCACGGAGGCGATAATTCACTTTCTTCATACCGTATTCTTTTGACAGAAGCCACTCTGCCATCTTTTCGCGCGCAATGACCGACGACATCTCCGAAAATCTCCCCGAATCCACGAGTGTCCCTTCCTCTGTATATGCCTCTCTACCATCAAAACCAGCAATTGATTGAATAATTGGTAAATCATATTTCTTCGCAAATTCAAAATCTCTTTCATCGTGCGCGGGGACCGCCATCACGCAACCCGTGCCATAATTGCCAAGTACATAATCCGCGATGAATACGGGAACGCGACTGCCGGTAAATGGATTGATTGCAAAGACTCCGTCAACCCTTACCCCAGTCTTTTCTTTTGAGAGCTCCGTTCGTTCAAACTCTGTTTTTTTCTTTGTTTTGTTTATATAATCTTCAATTTCTTTATTATTTCTTATAATGGCGTGAAGCCCTTGAACAAGAGGGTGTTCTGGGGCAAGAACGACATAGGTCATCCCAAACACCGTATCAATGCGTGTCGTGTAGGGAGTGATGGACTCCTCACTCCCCTCAATATCCATTTTGAATAGAATGCCCTCGCTTCGCCCTATCCAGTTTCTCTGCGCAATAACAGAGGAAGATGGCCAGTCAACGGTATTTAAATCATTGATGAGATCTTCCGCGAAATCTGTGATTTTAAAAAACCATTGTTCAAGGTCTTTTTGAACCACTTCATTTTTGCATCGCTCGCAAATACCACCATTTGCCTGCTCGTTTGCAAGCACCGTTTTGCACGACTCGCACCAATTTGCCTTTGCTTTCTTTTTATATGCAAGACCATTTTTATAAAGAAGAAGAAAAAACCATTGCGTCCATTTGTAATATTCAGGGCTTGAAGTGTCAATCTCGCGCGTCCAATCAACAGAAAACCCAAGCGCTTTCATCTGCGCGATGAAATTTCTAATGTTCTGATGTGTGCTGATATCGGGATGCACTCCTGTCTTAATGGCATAATTTTCAGAGGGCAAACCAAATGCGTCCCACCCGATAGGGTGCAGAACATTGAACCCTTTCATCCTTAAGTACCGAGAATAAACACAGGTCGCTGTGTAATTTTCCGTATGTCCCATATGAATACCGTCTCCCGACGGATATGGGAACATATCAAGAATGTACCGTTTTGGTTTGCGGGAATCCTCCTCGGCGCGGTACATTCCCGCCGCTTCCCATATTGCCTGCCATTTTTTCTCTATTGTTTTATGATTATATTTTTCCATATTTCAGACAGAAGGCAGAAAAGAGAATGTTGAATATCAGGTTTAGAATACTGAATGAATTCAATCTTCACCCCAATTCAATATTCTGCTTTCTATTTGCTCACCTCCAAGTACTTTTTTATTTTAACAATAATATCTTGTATTGGATTGTCTACTTTAACGAGACATTCATTGGCGCCAAGGACGAGCGCGCGCTCATGGTCGCTTTGTTGCCAAAGATTAGAGAGAACGATGACGGGAATCCGCGCAAGCTCCGCATTTTGTTTTATTTCTTTCAATACCCAAAATCCATCTTTCTTGGGGAGAATAATGTCAAGAAGGATAAGGTCTGGTTTTTCAGCGGTAATCTTCGCGACAGCTTCTTCTCCATCACTTGCGACAGAGGAAGATATCCCCTCTCTCATAAGTTTAATAGAATATACTTTAGCGATATGCTCATCATCCTCAACAATCATTACTTTTTTTTGTTTGTCCATAATAATATACGAATGGAAAATATCTAATAAAACGAAGACATCTAATTTAAGCGGTTCCCATAAAGATTATCTCTCTATGCCACGATATCCTCACCTTCTTGCTGACCACTTTTTGCATAGAACAATCAACCTTGACCTTGATTATACATTGTATCATACCGTAAGGAGAAGCAATGTCTGCCTTGGTGGATTCTGACTTCAACAAAAATCATCCATTCCCTTCAAGCCGTTTCTGTGGAATAGTGAAAGTGAATGTCGTTCCCTTTCCTTCTTCAGTCTCAAAACGCACTTGTCCTCCCCATGATCCTACGAGATCTTTCACAAATGCAAGCCCTAAACCCGATCCATCGGGGACTTTCTGAATAGCGTTATCGGCGCGAAAGAATTTTGAAAAAATGCGTGATTGTTGCGACTTTGGAATACCGATGCCATTATCTTTTATAGAGTAGACAACATTACCCGCGCCATCAAGAACCCAGAATGCCTTAATAATGCCTCCGTCATTTGTATAACGAATTGCGTTTGAGAAGAAGTTGATAATCACTTGACGGAGTGTAATGGGATCGAGAGAGACGACGACAGGAACACCTTCCGGAGGAATAATGGAAAAAGAGAGTTTTTTCTCATTAATAAGATGCGCGAGCTCTTTCGTAATTTCTGTCGTGAATACCGTGAGGTCGATGTGTGACGCATTCACTTTGGTTTTACCGCTCTCTACGCGAGAAATTCCAAGGAGGAGATCAATGGTCTGATAAAGTCGCTCCGCGCCACCGTGAATCTCGTTCAAGAAATCTTTTTGTTCTTTGGAAAGTGTACCTACATCTTCGTCGAGGAGCATCTCAGAATACCAACGAATGGTCGTGAGTGGCGTCCTAAGCTGATGCGAGGCGATTGAGATAAACCCAGATTTTGCGTTATCAAATTCACGATCTTCGGTAATGTCTCGAATAATGATGACCCCTCCAGCATCGGCAGAGACAGGGGAAACTTGTGGAACGGCATCTCCTTGAAACATTTGCGCAGAGATGAGAGGCGCGACCGAAAACGACACAGGGAGATAAATATCGCGATTTTTGGTTGTAATATAAATATCGTCCTCAAGATCGGTAACTACCACAGACTTGGTAAGAAACATTTCTTCTGTCGGCCACGAAGTCACCGGCACTTCATCTTTTTTATTTCTCCAGAGCTTCATTATCGTCCTCAAATCTTTTCCCTCAACCTCTTCGCGTGACATAACGAAAAACTCCAAAATTTTTGGATTTACCATCACTATCTTATATTTCCCATCAATAAGAATGAGCCCTTCTCCAATAGAAGATAGCGTGGCCTGCAAACGAATACTTTCAACTTCAAGTTTTTCTTTTGTATGCGACATATCCTCAAGGACATTCTGTATCGCAAGTTTAGAATCATTGAGAAATTTTTCCTGTTCCTCATGCACCTGAACATCTCCTTCAAGCAAAAGATTCTTTTGATAAAATTCAATGCTTGCCTCTTCAAATTTATCTTGAGTACCCTTGAGAGCGTCTAACATTGAGTTAAGTCCGCGAGCAAGATACCCGATTTCGTCTTTACTTTTAACTTTTATGCGGATTAATGATTCTCCTTGAGATACTCTCTTTATAGCATCAGTAATGAGGGTTAAATCCTCAAGAAAGCGACGGCTACCCAAAAAGACAGCAAGCGCAAATACAAATAATGTCATCCCTGCTCCAATAATCGTTACCCGTATCAACCCACTCAAAAGCGCGTGTATTTCTTCTTCTTCTATCTCGCTCAAAATGACAACGCCTTGTTCTTTAATACACACTGAAATACCCAGCACTCTTATTCCGCGATAATTAATATATTCTTTTGAAACCTCTTTATTGTTTTTAAAACATTCATCAATCGGTTCAGTGTTGATATGGGTTTTCTTTATAATATCTTCCATTGAGAGCGTCCTTGTAGGAGTGATGAGCAAGTGGTCTTTGTTCACCAAATATCGCTCTGAAGTATTGAATCTCTGTGTAAAGCCCTTGCTCGTAAAAGTGCCCGACGCAAGCGGGTCATCCTTGCCCACCGCAAATATATCACTTGAAGAAAGGGGAATGAAATGGATAAGTAGCACTGCGGGAAGTGGGATGAAATTACCGCGCGCATCTACCTTCGTAGAAAAAACACGCGTGGTAATATGGAACATCGGTTCCGTGGTCTCATCTTCTTCAAAGACAACGCTTCGCACAAATGTCTCGCTAAAATCCGCATTGATTGTCTTTGAGAAATAATGCGCCTCAATTTTATCTTCTTCACTTTTTTCATCAACACCGATGTGGCTCGCGCGGCTTGAGGCGACAACAATGCCATTTTCATCGAGAATATCTACCATAATCACCGAAGGGTCGTACTTCATCTTTTTCTCGCGGAGATACACGCCAAAGGCGGAAGTGGCATCCGCGCGACTTTGCTCTGGAATATTTTTATCTACGATTTTTTCCACCAAACCCTTGATATAGTTGTCAGAGCTCCAGCTGAGGGTAACCGCCTTTAGCCCTTTGATGAATGCAAAATAGGTTGCTTCATTTTCCTCGGCAATCACGCGAAAATTATTCACCGTCTGCTCTTTGAATCTTGGCTTTATTAAAAATTCAACATACACAAACATAAGCGCAACCAAAAAAATGATTGTTGCGCCAAAAAATAAATAAATTTTTGTGCGGAGAGACATAGAGTAAATATATTATAGCAATTTCTTTGTGTCTATGCTATTTTTTATAGAATTATAATGACTATCTAATTCGTTAATTCACTCCATACTGCGCTCGTGATCTCGCCGTCCCCCACCGTACCACCGTCAAAAATAACATTTACCTGAATTCTGCGCGCGCTCGCTTTCATAATCCCTTTTGATGTGATTATTTTCGGATTTCCCGTGTCCCCTGTCCCTACAGAAACACTCACTTTTGCGCAATCATTGAGCAAACTGCAACCATTAGTACTGAAATCAATTAAATATCCTTCTCCTGTTGTATAAGTATAATTTTTATTGCGCGCTATCTTGATGAGCGCGTCGCGCGCGCCCGCCTCCGCATAAAATAAAGCGCGCGATGATTGTGCCGAGCCCTGCGAGATAAAAGACTCGGTGAGCGACACGGCGGTGATACCCACCGCAACAGCAAGAGCCATTACGCCGAGAACGAGCACGGTGGGGAGGGTTGCAATGCCCCGATGGGCAGAAGTTGGAAGTTGGAAGTTGGAAGTTGGAAAAAACTGAATCCAATATTCCATATTCCATATTCTATGTTCGATATTTTGTCTTTTACATTCCATATTCAATATTCTATCTCAAGGACACGGTTGTGCGAAGCGCATCTTCATATAACCAATCGGTGCTTGAGGCATTATAATGAAAGGTCATCGCAATCTGTATTGCGGTCGTTGTCGCATTAAGCGGCATATTATAATTCTCAATTCGCGTAAATGTCGGTATATCAACAAAGACATTCGTCCCCGATACGGAAACGGGCGAACCAGCCCCTTCTGTCCTCCTCAATTGTCCCCCGAGCGTATCATAAAGAACTGTGGTACCTGAAACACTTGCTGACAAAGTGGCTGAGGGAATCCCCAGAATAGGGGTGGTAACGACCGATGCGTTTTTGAGATCTTGGCGGATACGCTCAGCCGCAAAACGGATTGATGCATTGACCTCGTTTCGCGCTTGCGCCTGTCCGCGCGCGCGAGAAAGTGAAATGAACGCGTCCGACACGACCACCATAAGCCCCGACAATATGGCAATGTAAATAAGAAGCTCCAGCAAGGAGAAGCCTCGTCGGGCAGAAGATAGAATTTGGAATTTGGAATTTGGAATGTTTGATGCGGGACAGAAGGAACAAGCTGGGATTGACTCCTTCTTTTTCAAATTCCAAATTCTATATTTTGTATTCTGTTTCATAAATTCTATATTCTAAATTCCATATTCTACCCTCTTACGGCGCCCAATTTACCACAACATCGGTAACGACAGGACTTGCGGTGCCAGCAGAAACACAATCATTGGAACATATTTGAATTCTATATCTAAAATAACGCTTATTATTTTGAGATTGTGACGGAGCGCAAGTGATCTCAATCGGAATATTTTGTGATTGCGCATTGATTGTCGCCGGATCATACCAACCAGCATTACTGCATGTTGCTCCTCCTTTATAATCACTGTCCCCAGACCCCCATCCGCCAACCGTGCACCCGACATCAGTTTGTCCGCCGGCGCAATTTGAGGTAGCGATTTGAAATCGTACTTTTCCTTGATCGTAAGAAGGTCCCGCGAGTTGCCCTTTCCACATTATAGAATTATAAGCGGCGCCGAGAGAAGATCCTGTCGTTTCAAAGACGGCAGATACTAACTTCCCCTCCACGGGAAATGTTCCGCACGCCGGCGGCGCATATCGGTGAGACTCGCTCATCTTTATCCCCAACCCATAGAGCGTGACTCCGCTCGGAGTTATATTGAGGATATACCCATAGCTTCCGCCGGAGGTTGGATTTATTTTGTTGGACGGGTCTTTGTAGATAAATTCAAATGGCGTGGGAGTCGTGCCGACATCGGGAAGCGTGAATGTCGCTCCCGTCGCGGCATCGGAATCTATTTTGAAATTGATCGTGCCATTTCCTGTGTAGATGCCCGAAGCGACAAAGTAGAGCGACTTAACCGGATTGGTGACACCGGAAAGATTGTCGCCAACATAGAGGGTAAAAGAAGGATTGACCGCGCTTGAGACGGCAGTATCAGACGAATAGACAAGGGTATCGGTGGTTTTTATTTTTTCATTCGCTGGAGCGCCATCGGCGCACGCCGGCGGCGCATATCGGTGAGACTCGCTCATCTTTATCCCCAACCCATAGAGCGTGACTCCGCTCGGAGTTATATTGAGGATATACCCATAGCTTCCGCCGGAGGTTGGATTTATTTTGTTGGACGGGTCTTTGTAGATAAATTCAAATGGCGTGGGAGTCGTGCCGACATCGGGAAGCGTGAATGTCGCTCCCGTCGCGGCATCGGAATCTATTTTGAAATTGATCGTGCCATTTCCTGTGTAGATGCCCGAAGCGACAAAGTAGAGCGACTTAACCGGATTGGTGACACCGGAAAGATTGTCGCCAACATAGAGGGTAAAAGAAGGATTGACCGCGCTTGAGACGGCAGTATCAGACGAATAGACAAGTGTATCGGTGGTTTTTATCTGGTCAGCCGCAAAAGCCGCGTAAGACACGACGCTTGCAACAATGATGACCAAACTGACGATGAAGAATTTTCTTTTCATAAAGAGACCTATTCCGATATTTTTTACTTTGAATTACAAGGCTCTTCGCTCGGGGTGCCGTTTCAAGGGTACGGATTTTTTGAAGCTTAAAAAATCCTGAAATACTCGTGTCGCCACACTCGCAACCCCCTTGAAACGGCACCCGCTCACCGAGGCCTCGTAATTC
>CAYIHV010000020.1:0-824 GCA_964363315.1 uncultured Candidatus Saccharibacteria bacterium | reverse complement strand
GTGATTTAATCAAGCCCGATTGAGCTCATCCCTTTTGATGTCGCAATCGCATAGTACCACTTCTTATTATCAAGATTATAATAAAAATTCACTTCTGAAACCGTAGCATTTTGATATAGAGGGTGTGATTGAAGTTCCTTGATGACCGTTGCCAAATCTTTCCATTGCGCAGGGATAGTGCCTCCGTAATCTTTTGAATCAACCTCTTTTTGAGACAAAATGGTATCGCCCTGAATGATGATTTCGTACCCTTTCTTTTTTATTTTAGACCCCATTACAACCTGCCATGTACTGCTCTTACCCTCAAGCGTTACCACACCGAGAGATTTTATGTATGCGAGATTTGTATCGGACGCCCATTTTTTACCTTGTATGATAGCGAGATCATAACTCTCCCGAAGTGTTAGGACTGCATTCGGTACGACTATTTCTTCTCCTTTTGTCTTTGGGACCAATGGCACGGCTAATTTGTCAGGACTTGCCACCCGCGCATCACCCGCGTGGGTCACGGTTGTGTTTGGTATAACGATGTTCTCGGTAATCACCGTCGGTTTTTCAAAAAAGGTTACCGATCTTTTGAATATTGGTGATGTCTGCCACATATATATGCCGAGCGCGATAACCGCAATGACGACCCCTCCTCCTGCCCAAAAAATTTTGTTTGATGTATGTGCTTCCATAATATTGATTTATTTTTTTGATTACTCTATATCCGTGAATTATACCTCACTTACGGCGTATATGAATAATTCACATTAATATCCGCAGAATTGACATAGATTGAAGTATTTATATTGGGGGTAATTGCAAGCGTATTTGCGCTC
>CAYIHV010000019.1:5666-9504 GCA_964363315.1 uncultured Candidatus Saccharibacteria bacterium | reverse complement strand
GTATACTCGGGAACCTCAAAAGAAACCTTCACATGGCTTTGCGCGGCGAGGTTGTAGATTTCATCAGGTTGGACATCTTTAATGATTCTTATTAGGTTTGTGGAGTCGGTAAGGTCGCCATAATGAAGAAAAAGTCGCCTTTCTGAATTGTGCGGGTCTTGGTAAATGTGGTCAATTCTCCCTGTGTTGAAACTGCTGGCGCGACGAATGATGCCATGAACCTCATACCCTTTCTCGAGAAGGAGTTCTGCGAGGTATGAACCGTCCTGCCCTGTGATTCCCGTAATAAGTGCCTTTTTTTTCATATTTTTCATATTACCATTTATTGACAGACACCACAATTTTGCTTTTGCTGTTTAAGGCACAGCAAAAGCGACAGTTGGAGAAAGCACACTTATTTATGAGGCGCATCAAACTATTGATGTACCAGGGGGAAATAAGCATCGCATAGAAAACCCAACCAATGAAATACTTGAAATTATAGAAGTGCAAAGTGGGGCATATTTAGGAGAGGATGACATCGTTCGATTTGAGGATGCCTACGAGCGAAACATTTGAGATTGTATTTAAAATATTTTGATTATGAAAAAGCATTTTTTTGATATGGTATGGTACGTTTACACGCTCGCGGAGTATGATAAGCGATTCAATGACAGCAGGACTGCGAGGTCTGATGGCGAACGGTTGAGATGTGGTTTAGGTTGTTCCTACCTTTACATTTGATTTACCAAAGGAGTGTGAGGAAGCCACCCGCTCATTTTATGCAAGTTGACGCATAAATTTTTCAGAAAAAGGTTTTCCAAACGAAAGGAGAACCTGCCGAGAAAAAGAATCGAGTTTGTCGTACCCTATTACAAGGTTTTGGACCGCAAACCATTCTTCGCGCCCTGCAGCACTTATTCCGCCAAGAGAGAGGATCTTTGCAATCATGTCTAATGTGCGGGTTTTAAATTTTAAGGCGACGTCAGTATTCCCTTGGTCGTGAGCTTTAAACATTCTTGCAATCTCAGGCTCCACATTTGCGGCATAGAAAAGTGTATTTTTTTCTAACATATTTAAAATTGAACCCAAGAATAAATAATTTCTGTGGCTTTTTCTATAATTTCTGGATTTTCAACAGAGCGGCTCTTGTTTCCAAGAGCAGGTTTGATATTTACGAGTGAGTCAAATTCCAAAACCCCAGCTTGGTTTTCTTCAAATCGAATATTAAACCCCCATATATTAGTGTGTTTCGAACCATTTTCGACCAAGAGTTCGCAGGTTTCCATGTGGTAGTCACCGCCGATGGCGACTTTGCTTTCAACAATATCAACAGTTCCTTTAATCATATCTCCGTAATCTTCTAGTGCAAGCATGCGCACATCTTTCATTGAGATTGGTTTTTCGAGGAGGTGAATAGACATTTGTGCATTTTAACATATGTGGACAGTTGGTCAAAATTTATTGGGTGATTTTAATGAGTTTGTGTTACGATAGGAATATTATGAACACACAGAAAATATTGGCGAATATCGTGGTGGTGGCGGGGTTTGTGGCGGTGCCGTTTATTCCTTTTATTGTCTTTGGAGGAAGCACCTTCTTTCCTTTTATTGTGGGGAAAAATTTCGCATTTCGCGTTGTTGTTGAAATAATGTTTGCGGCGTGGATTGTGCTCGCGGCTATTGATCCATTGTATCGCCCACGAAAGAGCATTCTTCTTGGTGTGATCGCTGTATTCATCGGCATCATTACCCTCTCTGCTCTTTTGGGGGAAAATCCAATGAAGAGTTTTTGGTCAAACTTTGAACGAATGGAAGGCGTCATCACTTATTTCCACCTCTTTGCATATTTTATGGTGGCGTCTACGGTGCTTACGGCGCGTAATTTGTGGCGTCCGTACCTTAATCTGCATCTCGGTGCGGGGGTAATAATGGCTGTTTATGGTGTGCTTCAGTGGTCTGGGAATATCACGATCGTGCAGGATGGTATGCGAGTAAATGGAGCGCTCGGCAATGCGGCATATCTTGGCACCTACGCGCTCTTCAATATTTTTATTGCTCTGTTTTTAATGGCGAGACAAAGCATCACTACAGCAGGAGAAAAAGCGCGCGTAGCGGTGTATGGCGCCATTGTATTTTTGCAAATATTTGTGCTCTATCACACGGCAACGCGCGGCGCGGCGCTCGGGCTCATTGCGGGGGCGGGAATAGCCACTATTCTTATTGCAATCCTTGAGCGTGAGCATACTGCCCTTCGCAGGAGCGCAGTTGGTATTCTTATCTTCCTTACGCTTTTTGTTGGGGGGTTTATTGCGATGCGCAATGTGTCCTTCATAAAAGAAAGCCCTGTACTCTCCCGTTTTTCATCAATTTCATTTACGGAAAAAACCACGAAGTCGCGTTTTATGGTATGGGGAATGGCTTACCAAGGATTCAAGGAACACCCAGTACTTGGTTGGGGTATGGAGAATTTTAATTATGTTTTTAATAAATATTACAATCCGCAGATGTATGATCAAGAGCAGTGGTTTGACCGCGCGCACAATGTGTTCTTTGATTGGCTTATTGCCGGAGGATTCCCTGCGCTTTTGGCATACTTATCAATTTTTGGATGCGCTTTGTATTGTTTGTGGCGACGCGCCAATTCGCTTTCTGTAGTTGAAAAAAGTATCCTCACGGGGCTTTTGGGAGGATATTTTTTTCAAAATCTGTTTGTGTTTGACAACATTACGAGTCTCATTTATTTCTTCGCTATTCTCGCGTATATTGAGGGGTTCCGTCGCAAGGAACCCGTCCCTCTCTCTCTGAGGGACGCGCCACGAGGAGTATCCGAGGATGCCTCGTTTGCCATTTCAGGAGGGGCGGTTATCCTTGTAATAGCACTTATCTATACAGTAAACTATAGTGGCTATAAGCAGAATACAACGCTCCTCCGTGCGATAAGCGAACGATCAGGACAAGGTCTAGAACATAACTTTTCTTTATTCAAAGAAGCGCTTGCATATGACTCCTATGGTACGGCGGAAGTTCGTGAACAGCTCGGACAACTTTCAATGAATGGAGTTGATGGCTCAAAAGGGATAAGCGAGACACAAGGGAAGTTTATTTCTCTTGCAGTGTCAGAACTTGTTCTTCAGACGGCAAAGGCACCCAATGATGCTCGGTATCAGATTTTTGCAGGGAGTTTGCTTGCCCGTGTTGGTCACATAGACGAAGCGTTGCCGTATCTCGTGCGGGCGCGCGAACTTTCTCCTTTCAAACAGACGATACTCTTTGAGCTGGGGAGCGCGTATTATAATAAAAAAGATTTTGTAAAAGCGGAAGAAGTCTTTAGGGTGGCCTATGAACTTGCGCCTGAATATGAAGACGCCAAGAAATTCTACATAAGTATTCTGAAGGTGAATGGGAATAACAATGAAATAGAAAGAGTGTTTCAAGGGAAGTAGAAAACTTGGTACTCCGACTACCAAATACAGTAGTCGGAGTACCAAGTACGACCCTCTTACGCATTGAATTTGATAAGGAGATATGGTAGTTTTAGCAATGAATAAGTTAATTATTATTCATTTGCGTAGATACTCAAGTGGTCAACGAGGGGAGACTGTAAATCTCCTGACTTCGGTCTTCGAAGGTTCGAATCCTTCTCTACGCACAAAATGAAAGCACCGAAAGGGGTTTTCGTTTTGTGCGTAGAAGCGAGGCAACTGCTTGCCTCGCGTGAAGGATTCGAAAAGGTTCTCCCTTATTTTTGAGTCCCACTAGCAAGTGGGACGGAAAAATGGGAAACCTGTACTGAACATGTAATGTTCGAATCCTTCTCTACGCACAAAATGAAAGCACCGAAAGGGGTTTTCGTTTTG
>CAYIHV010000019.1:0-5566 GCA_964363315.1 uncultured Candidatus Saccharibacteria bacterium | reverse complement strand
TGCGTAGAAGCGAGGCAACTGCTTGCCTCGCGTGAAGGATTCGAACGCCGGAATATGTCTCGCAAGCTTGCGAGACAATGAGGCGGTGCCCAGACAAATTTTTGTGCGACTCTATTTTCTTAAGAGCAAAGCGAATTAGAAAATAGGAAGTACTCTTGTGGTGACGACAAAAATTTAGTCGAGGGAGAAATTCCTTCTCTACGCACAACCTACCAGATATCTTTCGAATCAACTTCTTTCTTTATCTGAGTAACAAAATCAGCAAGAGAGAGTGTGTCAATATGCGCTCCATCGCGTCGTTCAGCAGTGATGGTATTTGTCTCAGTTTCTTTTTCGCCAAGAACAAGGACATAAGGAACCTTTTCCGTTTTGGCAACACGGATGCGCTTACCGAGCGACTCATTTGAATCATCAAGCTCAATGCGAATATCTGCCTCCATAAGCCCTTTTTGAACCTTTTCCGCGTACTCTGCAAATTTTTCACTGATAGGGAGAATTTTTACTTGTACGGGCGAGAGCCAGAGGGGGAATGCGCCGGCAAAATGTTCAATCATTACTCCCATAAAGCGTTCAGTTGAACCAAGGACCGCGCGATGAATGACCACAGGGCGCACTTTTTCGTTCAATTCATTCACATAGTCAAGCTCAAAGCGTTCGGGGAGATTGAAATCAAGCTGAATTGTTGAAAGTTGCCACTGTCTGCCAATAGCATCTTTGAACATAAAATCAAGTTTTGGGCCGTAGAAAGCGGCTTCGTCTTCGGCCTCTTCATATTTCCACCCAGTTTTTTTGACGATTGCGCGGAGCGCGTTTTCGGCAGTGCTCCATACATCATCGCCACCAATATATTTCTTTTTATTTTTTGAGTCGCGAAGTGAGATACGCACATAAAAATCGGAAAGCCCAAATCCTGCGTATACTTCTTTAATCATATCAAGCATAAGGTCTATTTCAGTTTCTATTTGGTCAGGGCGCGCAAAGACATGGCAGTCGTCTTGTGTGAGCGAGCGCACGCGGGTGAGTCCCGAAAGCTCACCGGATTTTTCATAGCGATAGTTGGTGGTCGTGCAAGTATAGCGTACGGGGAGTTCGCGGTACGAATGGGGAAGTGTTTTGTAGAGCATCATGAAATGAGGGCAATTCATTGGCTTTACATAGTAATCATAATCGTCAATTTTCATCGGCGTGTACATGGCGTCATATTTGTCGAGGTGTCCCGAGATTTCATAAAGCGTGCCTTTTGTGATGTGGGGAATCCAAATATCTTGGTATCCCCGTTTCTTTTGGAGCTCACTTATAAAATCCTCAATCATTTTGCGGAGAATCGTTCCTTTTGGATAAAAGAGTGGAAGTCCTGCGCCGATTTCATCAATGATAGTGAAAAGTTCAAGCTCCTTGCCGAGTTTTCTATGGTCGCGTTTTTTTGCTTCCTCTAATTGTTCTTTGTAAGCGTCTAACTCCTCTCCACTCTCAAATGCAAGACCATAGATGCGGGTGAGCATAGGATTTTTTTCATCTCCGCGCCAATATGCGCCAGCGGTGTGGGTGATGGTGAATGCATCCGCAGGAATATCTTTAGTGTTTTCAATATGTCCGCCCTTGCATAAATCTGAAAATGTGCCAGATGTATAAATAGAAATTTTTTCGCCAGATTTTTCGAGCGCATTAATTAGCTCAAGTTTATAAGGCTGATTTACAAATATTTTTTTTGCTTCATCAGCTGACACATCACTCCCAACAAAAGGAATATCCTTATTGGTCATCTTTTTCATTGCTTTCTCAAAACTTTTCAAATCTTCGGGCGATGGTGTGTATCCGTTTGAGAATTCAAAATCATAATAGAACCCATTATCAATGACGGGGCCAATGCCGAGTTTTGCCTTTGGGTCTTTCTCTAAGACTGCCATCGCAAGCAGGTGCGCGAGAGAGTGGCGGAGATTGTGTAATTTGTTTTCAGATTTCATAACTTGATGATACCAGTTTCTCTTTATTTTTTAAAGTTCTTTTACTTTCTCCACAATCAGGGTCTTTTCACCGTTCCTTTCTGAGATTTTTCCTTTAACCTTAATACAGCGGTCAGGAGTTTCAAAGAATTCTTTATAAGTAAAGAGTGTTTCAGGGAAAAGAACGAGTTCAAGCGTATCCGTCATATCCGCGAGTGTGACAAACGCCATCTTGTCGCCTTTTTTGGTGATGATAGTGCGCACATTTTCTACGATGCCTCCTAGGACGGCGACATTTCCTTCTTTGAGCGTTTTAATATTTTGAATGGTCGTGCCGATTGCTTCCAATTTCCCGCGGTGCGCGTCGAGGGGATGCCCTGATACAAAAAGTCCAAGGAGTTCCTTTTCCCACATAAGCATCTCTTTCTTCGTGGCAGGGGCGGATGGCTTGAGGTGAAATGACGGCACGCTTGACTGGTCGCTCATTCCGCCAAAGAGAGACACTTGCCCTATTGCTTCTGCTCCCTGCGCGCGATTGTAAGCGAGTGCTTCTTCGGTATTCGTGAGCATTTGTCCACGCTCGCCAAGTTTATCCATTGCTCCGGATTTTACGAGGGCTTCATAGGATTTTTTAGTTAGATTTTTATGACGGACACGCTCAAGAAAATTTGCAAGTGATATATATTCACCATTTGATTCTCGTTCAGTGATAATGGCGTCCGAAATATCTGTGCCGAGGTTTTTAATGGTATATAAGCCGAAGCGAATCTCTCCATTTTCATTCTCTTCTATAATAGTAAACCCTCCAAAACTTTCATTCACATCGGGAGGCAAAATGGGGATATTCATCCGTTTTGACTCCGTGATAATTTCCGCGATTTTTTCCGTGTCACCGCTTTCTGCGGTTAGAATAGCCGTCATATATTCAACGGGGAAGTTCGCTTTCATATACGCGGTCTGGTAGGCGAGCCGTCCATAGCTTGCGGCGTGCGCTTTATTAAAACCATACGCGGCAAATGGTTCAATGAGTTCCCAGAGTTCATTGGCAACCTTCTTGGAGAGCTTCCCATATTCCATAAACCCTCGAAGAAGTTTTTCTTTTTGCGCTTGCATCTCTGCTGGGATCTTTTTTCCCATCGCTTTGCGAAGTTTGTCGGCAGAGAGCCACGAGTAACCAGCAAGATGGATCGCAATCATCATAACATCATCCTGATAGGTGATGACGCCGTACGACATAGAGAGTATTTCTTTGAGCCGTGGGTCAAGGTAGGTGATAACAGATGAATTATGTTTGCGACGAATATATTCGGGAATGGATTCCATCGGGCCTGGACGATAGAGCGCGACCATCGCATTGATGTCGTGAATAGTTGTAGGGCGGAGTTCTTTCAAATAACGCGTCATCCCCGCGCCATTGAGTTGAAAGAGTCCCATAGTCTCGCCATGCGCGAGCATTTCAAATGTCTTCGGGTCATCGAGGGGAATATTGTCAATATCAATTGAGATACCCTTTCGTTCTTTTGCGAGACGCACCGCATCGCCCAAAATAGAGAGATTACGGATTCCAAGGAAATCAAATTTAAGAAGACCTGCATCTTCGACGGCGTGCATATCGTATTGGGTGATAATCTTTCCTCCTTTGGGATCAAACTGGGTTGGCACAAATTCATAGAGTGGTCGTGGCGCGATGACGACACCAGCGGCATGCACGGAAATATGGCGTACGCACCCTTCAAGTCGTTTGGCGAGATTGACGATCTCGGTGGTGGTAGCATCATTTTTGTATAGATCATTGAGCTCGGGAACCATAGCAAGCGCGGTGTCAATTGTCATCGGGAAGCCCTGAGACCCTTCGGGAATGAGGCGAGAAAGCCGGTCGCCAATAGCATAGGGGTGTCCGAGAGCGCGTGCGACATCGCGCACGGCGCCTCGCGCCATCATTGTGCCAAAAGTTCCAATCTGCGCCACATTTTCATTACCGTATTTTTCGCGCACATAATTGATTACTTCATCGCGACGGTTGTCGGCATAATCCATATCAATATCGGGAGCGGAGGGTCGTTCAGGGTTAAGGAAGCGTTCAAAAGGAAGATTATATTCAAGCGGGTTTACATTGGTAATACCGAGAAGATATGTCGTGATGGACCCTGCGACCGACCCTCTAATTGTGGTGAGGATGTTATTCTTGTGGGCAAAATTCAAAAGGTCGGCAACAACAAGAAAGTATGGTGCATATCCTTTGTCGCGGATGACTTTGGTCTCGTATTCAATACGATCCATGATAGCGTTGTTTTTTGGGTCAAGACCGCACACCGCAATTCCTTCGTATACGAGACGCTTCAATTCGTCGTCATATGTTAATCCATTGGTGATTTTTAGGTAAGGAAAGACCCATGTGCCAAGCGTGAGTTCTATATTGCATGAATCGGCTATCTTTTGCGTATTCCAAACCGCTTCAGGCGTATCTTTGAAATACTCAAGAGCTGTCTCGGTGTTGATGAATGAAAAATCATCTACTGCCATTGAGAACCTGTTTTCGTCTTTAAGATCGCCATTGGTCTGAATAGCAAGGAGGGTTTCGTGCGCGTGCTGGTCCTCGTGGCGCAGATAATGTGAATCTTGCGTGGCAACAAGGGGAATGCCTAATCTTTTACCGAGCGCGATAATCCCCGCGCGAACGGTTTCAATGCCTTCTACTCCCGGATGATGCATTATCTCCAGAAAATAATTTTCTGCGCCGAAGATTTCTTGGTGTTCGCGGATGATCTTTTCCGATTCTTCTCCGTCTTTACGGTGAATGGCGCGCGAAAGTTCTCCGCCAAAACACCCCGAGAGGCAGATAAGCCCCTTTGAATATTTTCGCAAAACTTCTTTATCTATGCGCGGTTTATAATAGAATCCTTCAAGGTTTGAGATGGTCACGAGGCGGATAAGATTTTTATACCCTTCCTCATTTTTTGCAAGGAGCGTGAGGTGAAACCGTTCCGTGTCAATATTGGGGCGTTTGTCGTGTCGCGAGCCCGGCGTGACATACGCTTCCAGTCCGATTATGGGGTTAATCCCCGCTCCTTTGCAGGTTTTATAAAAATCAATCGCGCCGTACATATTGCCGTGGTCGGTGAGGCCGATGGCATTCATCCCGTACTCTTTTGCAAGCGCGACCATTTCGTCCACTTTTGAAAGTCCATCAAGGAGTGAGTAGTGAGAGTGGTTGTGGAGGTGGATGAATGAGGGTTTATTTGTCGCCATATAAATGCAGTATACCAGATGACACAGAGAGAATAAAAACAGACTTAATGCAGGTGATTTGATATGATAGATGTATGAAAAATCCTACACATAAATATATCATTGGTATTGACGAAGTAGGGAGAGGACCTCTCGCAGGGCCGGTTGCAATAGGAGTTGTGAAGTTGAAAGTTGAAAGTTTGAAAGTAAATACAATATTGGCTCAAGGGTTTAGGGATTCAAAAAAACTCTCGTCGAAAGCGCGGGATGCGTGGATGATGAAGATAGAGGAAGCGCGGAGCGAAGGGTGGCTTGACTATGCGGTAGCGTTTGTCGCACCAAGCGTGATAGATAAAAAAGGGCTTTCGTATGCAATCCGCATTGCTCTTGCAAAA
>CAYIHV010000018.1:0-10273 GCA_964363315.1 uncultured Candidatus Saccharibacteria bacterium | reverse complement strand
TTGCTATCATCCATTTATATATGAATATAAATCCCCAAACCATTATCTTTGTTGGACGATCAGGAGCAGGGAAGGGGGTGCAATCAGAACTCCTTCAGGTTTTCCTCAAAAAAAATACGCCGGATATTCCCACTCTCCATTTTGAGACAGGAGCTTATTTTAGAAAATATACACAGCAAGAAGGTTACACATGGAAATGTGCGCGTATGACCAATGACATGGGTATGCGACAGCCGGATTTCCTTGCAGTATGGATTTGGTCACAGCTCTTTATTGAGAATATGAAAGAAGGACAATATCATTTCGTCTTTGATGGGGTTCCGCGATCATTGAACGAAGCAAAGATTCTCGGAACCGCCTTTTCATTCTATAACCTAAAAAATCCCATCGTCGTATTTCTCAATATTTCAAATACTTGCGCGGAAGAAAGACTTCGTACTCGTGGAAGGGCAGACGACCTTGTCCCAGGCGCCATCGCGCGCAAGCAAGAATGGTTTGAAGATGATGTCGTCCCAGCTATTGATTATTACCGAAACAATCCGGAATATGTTTTTTTGGAGATTGATGGCGAACAAACTCCCGAGGAAGTGCATCGAGAAATTGTAAAACACATAACAGACAACAAACAATAAACAACAGACAACAACAAAAATCCAGAAATGGATTTGAGTTTTATGATAAGTTGTAAGTCGTTTGTTGTAAGTAAATCTATGTCAAAACACGGAATAATAAAGACTCCCGAGGAGATCGCTATTCTTCGCGAGGGAGGAAAAATACTTGCGCGTGTTCTTGATAAGGTGAAAAACGCTGTTGCCCCCGGAGTGACGACGCTGTATCTCAACAATCTCGCTGAAAAGCTCGTGCGAGAAGAGGGGGCAATCCCGTCATTTCTCAATTATACTCCCGAAGGCGCGCATAAGCCGTATCCGAGGACACTCTGTGTGTCGGTCAATAATGAGGTGGTGCACGGTATTCCCGGTGAACAAGTTCTTCTTGCGGGGGATATTGTCGGTCTTGACCTTGGGTTGGACTATAGGGGTCTTTTTGTGGATATGGCGATAACTGTCCCCGTTGGTAAGGTGGATGATTCGGCAAAGAGACTTTTATATGCGACCAAAGAAGCTCTTTTCGCGGGTATAAAGATAGCTCGCGCGGGGAACACGCTTGGGGACATTGGCCATGCAATAGAAGTACAAGTTAAGAAATACGGATTTACTGTGGTTGAAGAGCTTGGTGGGCATGGTGTAGGGTATTCTCCTCACGAGGAGCCGCATATTGCGAATTATGGGGAAAAGGGAAAGGGAATGAAACTCAAAGCAGGAATGGTTCTCGCCATAGAACCAATCGTTAATGAAGGGGCGCGTTTTGTGAACATTCTCCCCGATGGGTACACATTTGTTACCCGCGATCGTAAGCGTTCTGCGCAATTTGAACACACGATTCTAGTTACTAACGGCGATGCGGAGATTTTGACGAAGGGGTAATAAGCGTAATAAAAAGCTCCGCCCTTCGTAGCTACGAAGGGCGGAGCTTTTTATTTTGTTTTATTATTTTACCTCGTTTACAATATTCGCAAATGTTTCAGGATTATGCTCGGCAAAAGAAGCAAGGATTTTGCGGTCAATAATGATGTTCTTTTTCTTGAGCGCGGAGATAAATTTTGAATAAGAAAGACCAAGAGGGCGGATGGCGGCATTGATTTTGACTGTCCAGAGGCGGCGGAAGTCGGCTTTTTTGTCCTTGCGATGAGCAAATGCGTACGCTCCAGCATGGGCGATAGCATCCTGCGCTTGCGCCTCCTTCTTGCTTCGCCCAAAACGGTAACCCTTTACCTGGGCTAGGATGTTGCGGCGCGCTTTTGCTGATGTTGTTCCTCGTTTTATTCTGGTCATGGTAATGGGTAATAGTTAATGGCCAATAGTTAAATTAGATAAGTCCCGGCAAGAAACGAGCCTTTTCTTTATTGGTCATTTTGAAAGATACTAAGCGTTTCCCCGCAAGCTGGTCAGAGCTACGCGCTTTTGCGTTGAAATGGTTTTTCCCCGCAACGCGTCTAAGGATTTTTCCGTTCTTTGTTACCCGCAAGCGTTTAGTGAATGATTTGTTTGTTTTCATCCCGTTAGAGATAGGTTCTACAGAAAATTCTCTGAATACTATCTATAAAATGATTATCTGATAATGTTTAATGTCTGTTCGCTGTATGTTCGCAGAACCGTCAATTTCTACAATACTATCATCATTTCATCCTCTTGTCCATCACTTTGTGTTTTCGTCAAATGTATAACCAAATGATCTCTAACGGGATTCGTGGTTGATTTTAATCTCGCTCGTCTATTTTAGCTACTTCTTTCCCGCGCGTTCAAGCGTGATGATAAGTCCTGTTGGCCCTTGGGACGGCCCATCGGATATTTTGTACTCTTCGCTGATGAGGGATAAAATCCTATTGAGACGCTCTTTCTTAAATTCTATATCTGAATACTTTGAGCGTCCAACAAGAAAGAGTCCTATTTTTACACGATTCCCTTCTTTGAGCCACTTGGATGCGTTTTTCGCCTTGAGTTCCAGATCGTGTTCCGATGTTCCGATCTTCACTTGTAGCGTCTTTGTCTCAGTGCTACGAGAATGACCCCGTGACTCCTTCTGTTTTTTGTTTTGTTGATACTGAAACTTCCCATAATCCATTATCTTCGCTATGGGAGGGGTCGCATTTGGCGAGATCTCTATGAGGTCGGAGCCAAGCTCTGTTGCTTTTGCGAGCGCCTGCGAGAGAGAAAGAACCCCCAAATTCTCGCCTGTATCCGCAATGACACGGAGTTCTTTAGCGCGAATTTGGTGGTTTATTTTGAATTTATGATTCAAGGTATTAACAAAACCGCAATTGTTTACGGAGGTGTTTATAATATAGATTATTTTGAAACAAAAGTCAAACGAAATGCGACACCCCGCATCTTTGACGGCTTCCAATATACAACGGTCTTTCATAAAGTCTAGGATTAAAGAGTTTTCCACACTTTTACCATTTTATATTTCAGAAGTCTGTTACACTGTAAAGAATATGGAAGAGGAAACTTTTAACACTATTCAGAAACAAGGACAAGAGGAGATGCCATCCGCAATCAGTTTTCCCAATATATCCTTCCTTCCTCCCCAAGAAGGGGAATCAAGGTTTTTCCGTTTTTCTGACATTCGCGAAAAATACGCATTTGCTGGATTGGTGTTTGGGTGTCTTTCGGTCATCTCTTGGACGGTTATAGCGCTTGGGGTTGTGGTGTCCTTGGCGGGAATACTCTTTTCGGTTGCGGGGTTCAAGTCTTCACACCCAAGACCAGCTCGTATCGGTCTTGTCCTGTCTGTTGCAGGAGGAGTCGCGACTATTTTGTACATAGTTTTAATTTATGCGGGAATAATCAATTACAATTATTTTACCAATGAATTTTGGGGCATACCGTCTGGTGGAGTGCAAGTGATTGAATAAGGATATTTGTGAAGGACTGTAAAAGTGGGTGCGGTTATACAGGGGCTTGTAAAGTTTATATATCGGCGGTACAATTATTATGCATATTAGCAGGTAATATTTATTACTTTGAATTGCGAACTTACAGAGTGAGTTTCGCGATCCATTGTCTTTAAGGATATGGATAAAAAAAGGATTATAGAAATTGCAGTCGTTCTCGTTGTACTTGCCGGTATTGCATATTGGTTTACGGTGACGCGCGGAGTACAGGAAGCGCAAAAGCAAGTTGAAGATACCACACAAGCAATAGAGCAGGTCGTGAAAAGCACTCCTGTTGTTGCGCCAGAGACCAACCCAGCAGCCGCGGCGCTCCCCGCAGTGAATCCTTTAGAAAAGACTAATCCTTTTAAAAATGAATATGAAAATCCATTCAATTAAATTTTTCATCTTTGCATTAACCATCACGCTCGCCACGACGGCATACGCAAAATCTGTCTTTGACATAGAGTACCCTATTTCAGAGCTTGGCGGATGCGCAGATAAGACTTCATGCAAAGCATATTGTAATATTTCTGAAAATCAAGAGGCGTGCGAAGGTTTTGCCGCCTCTTATGGGGTAGGTAACGCAAAAGAAAAACAAAAAGAGCGAATATCTCGCAAAGAGCTTGCGGTAAAAGATGGCGGTCCGGGCAACTGCGCGGCGAATACAGATAATCCTGAAGAAAGCTGTCGCGAGTACTGCGATACTCCAGAGCGTATGAACGAATGTGTTACTTACGGTAAATCGCGCGGTCTCCTCAAAGGACACGAACTTGAAGAAGCGGAAAAAGTGTTGAAGGCGCTCGAGAGCGGTGTGGCACTTCCCGAAGGATGCACGAGCGGCGAGTCATGCAAACAAATGTGCGAGGAACCAAAAAATGTCGGCATAGCTCGAGCATGTTTTGCATTTGCGGAAAAGGCGGGGCTTTTACCTTCCAATGTTGACCGCGCGCAAGCTGAGAAAATTTTCAAACTTATAGAAGAAGGGAAGGCGCCATTCAAATCACCGAAAGACTTTAAACAATGCGAAAATCCTGAAAGTGATGAGATTATGGAAAAATGTTTGAAGTTCGGCGAGGAGAACGGTCTTATCCCGCAGGGAGACCTTGAAATGATAAAAAAGACTGGCGGTAAGGGTCCAGGCGGATGCCGTGGTAAAGAACAGTGCGACACATATTGCAGTCTGCACCAAGAAGAATGTATGAATTTTGCTGAAGAACATAATCTTGTCGCTCCGGAAGACAAAGCGCGTATGGAAGAAGGACTTGCGCGTTTTAGGGAAGGGATTACTAACGCTCCTGTTGAAGTGAAACAATGCCTCGAGGGAATCGTAGGGCGCGATACTCTTGAGCAAATGATTGCAGGCAAGCAAACTCCCAAGCGCGATTTTGGTGACAAGATGCGCGGATGTTTTGAAAATGTTTTTGGCGCTCCGCGTGAGCGAGGCGCGCAAAAAGAAGGGGAGTTTCAGGGGATGATGCGCCCCGATGGTGAAGATTCCCGCTCGCCGTTTATGCAAGAAGTGGGCAGTACATCGTCATTCCGTGGAGGCGTACCATTTATTATGCAAGGTCGCCCAGAGCAAGGGCATATGTTTCCTCCTCAAGTTGAGGAATGTGTGAAGGGCAAGGTGGGAGAAGATGCGCTTCGCGAAATGGGAACGACGCAGATTAATGGGGACAATGTTGTCGGGCAAGCGATTAGCGCTTGCATGCGCGAATTTGAAGGACCACGCGCGCGGGGATTTCCTCAAAGTGACGAACGCGGATATATGATGCCACAGCAGTTTGATAGAGAACAGGGAACGAGTTCGCGATTGTTTCAACCGCACGTTGAGGAACAATTTGATACGCGAAAGTTGATAGATCCCCAATTCCGGAATAAACCGATTATAGATTCAAGAACACAGGGAATACCTTATGGCGCGCCGCGCGAAATACCACACAATATTATGCCTGGCGACATGGTGTCACCGGGAGGACAAATAATGTATCCTCCGCAGGGCGGTGTTGCGCCGTATTATCAAGGAGGATCAATGCCGCATGATGGGCAAATACCTTTAGGTGTGCCACAGGTACAATCGTATCCTCCTGCGTCGTTTGACGATATGATGATGCCTCCACAAATAGAGACGGAAGTATTTAATGCCTTGAATTATGAAACTCGTTGACTGGTTCTAGGGGAATTTAATGCGGTCAGTTTCCCTCAAAATAGTTTCGCGCAAAGATTAGAATAGTCCGAAATCTAAATTAAAGAATAATGGCGAGAGTTATTATCGGCGCGGGATTGTTTGAAACGCGTGACGATTTTGATATAATAGTTTTATGAAGCGATTAAAATTAATTTTTACCGCAAATATCGCATTATTGATTGTTTTTGGCGTTTTATTTTTAGCTGGCGCAAAAAATTCTTTAGCCGCCGATGAAGGATGGCTTGTGTGGGAGCGATACACTCCTCTTGCCGATTCTTTTTCTGGCACTTATTTTTATGATATTGCCGTTGATAACAGCGGCGTTTATCTTGTCGGTCTTGATGGTTCAAAGAACATAAAAAATAGCAGGGGCGGTTATGATAAATTGGATTATCAATGGCATATTGAAAAGAGGGGTTTGGCCAGCGGTAATTTACTTTGGACGCAGACCCAAAATTTATCTTCTTCAGACGATTACGCCACAGCAATAACAGCGGATAACACCGGAGTTTATGTGGCGGGAACATCAGCTTTAGACGGGAATCCCTATCATTATCAATGGCGCGTTGAAAAAAGGGATTTGATCAGCGGAGATTTGATTTGGCAGCAAACTGAAGGGCTTGAAAAAGCATTCGCAAATTACGCGGGTATTGGGAAAATCGCGATTGACGGCGATGCTATTTATATTTTGGGAAATGGAGGCGGCGATCCTCAATGGCGCCTTGAAAAACGCAAAACCGGCGACGGCGCGCTTTTGTGGGCGGTTCAAAGCGCCGCGCCAATCAGAACATCCGTCAATCTTTCTTATACACATCCTCGCGATTTGGCTGTTGATTCAAGCGGTGTATATATAACGGAGATGCAAACTAATTTTTCTTTTTCTACTAAACAGTGGTCTTATAAGCCGTCAATCAAGAAAATTGAAAAAAACAGAGGAGATATTATTTTGTCGCGAGATATTAATGACAACGACAATAAAGCGATTGCTATTGATGATAGCGGTGTTTATCTCTTGGGGACAAAACAACTGGAAAAAAGAAATTTGACCGACAACGCTTTAATTTGGTCGCAAAATTTTCCGACTGATGCCCGGGCCAATAACGATATAGTTTTGGATAAATCAGGGGGATTATATATGGCAGGTTATGACTCGGTTGATTATGGTTCGGCTAAGGCAAGTCGTTGGCGTCTTGAAAAACGCAAAACCGGCGACGGCGCGCTTTTGTGGGTTCAAAATCCCGATTACGGAATAGCGTCTGCGTTGGCGTTGGATAGTTTTGGCGGGCTTTATTCGATTGGGTCAAGCAACTATCCCGGGCAATCTTCTCAACAGCAAATGAGGATAGAAAAACGAGAAGCAACAGACAACGCGTCTTTGCTGTATATTTCCGGCACTTCCGGAGGGACAATTCCTCAGGGACCGATGGCTATCGGCGCATCAGCCATAAATCAAAGTTTGAATTCAATTTGGGAGAGGGAAAAGTCGGGCTTTAGAAATCTCATTAGAGATTCAATCGGCTCGCTGGAACAAAAACTCGGAGAAAGCGGTCTTAAAAATGTGAGGATTGACCATATTAATGTTGAATCTCCGCCGCAAGTTTCGTCAGTGGACGGGTCTTCTATGACGCTTCTTTTTCCGCAATCAAGCTGGGATATGAAGTTTAACGCTGATTACAGCATAGAAAAAAGAATCCCGATATTTTCAAGAACTTGTGAAAGTTTTCTAAGTTGGTTCGGTTTGGATTTTGTTTGCAAGTGGGTAGAAAGAACGGTTAATAGAATATTAGATATAGGAGTGGAGATTTGGATAAAGGATATGCATGCTGAATTAACAGTGAGAGGAATCAATGACCCCTTGAAAAATATATATGAAGTTCATTTTGATCAGCCAAAGATTTCTAAAATTAATGTAAAGGTTGGCGCTAAAGTTATGGGCATAAAGATAGGTGGCTTGGTTAGCGCTGTTCGCAGTATTGTGACTGCTTGGCGAGGGAAAGACCCGATCAATGATCCCTTAAATTCAGCTATTACAAAATTCATCCAGCAAAGCCAAGCTCTTAAAAAGATATTTGCGCCATTGGCTTTTGCTTTGCCCCCGGAAACGATTTCTAGCAAGGTGGAAGTGGATAATTTTAATAGAACTTATATTTCCGGCGAGCAAGCGGTTATCAGATGGTATTATCCGTCTGGTCTTGAATCAAAAATATCTCTCTGCGGTGGCAGATGCACTAATTTAATTACTCCTGCTTTAACAGTCCGTTCTTTTGACGGAAAACTTGTCAGAAATCTTAGATTTGCAAAAAGTGTCGCGTGGGATTTAAGGGATAATAGAGGCAATCTCGTTGCGCCGGGGATATATGAAATAATTGGAGATTTTAATATCAAACATCAGCCGCCTTTGCCGTATAAGTCGTATGAATTTAAAGTGAGCGATAGTGTTCTTATTCGTGTTACAGACAAAGACTCAAGAAAAGAGGTGATTGATTTGGATAAATTGCGCCGCATTTTTAATGCGCAGATAAGCGAATATACTTGGCCGATTATTAAGGGCGGAATCAAAGCGGAGATGGAAAAATACAGCAAATTTTTATCGGATGCGATTACTAATAATTTTAAAAAATCGCTTGGCGGAGGCAATATCGCGATTGAGTCTGTCAATATAAGCGGATTTAATTTGCCGGAGCCGGAGTTTTCCTTGCTTGATTTGTCCGCTATTGATATTTCATTGCCGGCCAAAGGCAAGGAAGTGGTGAATCAAAAAATGTCTTTCATTCTTTCGGTTGTCGCAAGTTATGATTTCAAGGATTTGCCCAAAGGAAAGCTTAAAATCAGCATTCCTGTTGCGATGAGGTTTGGTTTCAGGGCGATGCTTGGCTCAAATAGCGGAACAATCGCATCGCTGAAATTGACGGATATTGAGACGGAATTTTCCGGGCAATTGTCCACTTCAACATTTGGGACGACTTTCATTGAATCAATCATCAACAATGAAGTACAAAGAATTCTGGCTGCGCAATCATTGTCTCCAACAGCGCGACTCAGGAGTTCCATTGAAAGCAAGATGGCTGATTTGACCAGACAATATCTGCCGCTACTCGCAGCTAAAAAAACCGGAGATTTTGAAAATAAATTATTAAAAAATACAGGAACATTAACTGCCGAGTTATTATCATCGCCGAGTCTGCCGCCTGCGCCGGAATTTTCAAATTGCCGATTACTTAAAAATTTGAAAACTTGCGATATTTCCAAAATGAATAAAAGCAACATCAATGCTTGTTTAGCCACTGAGGCCATCGGGATATTTGGCAAAAGAATTGCTTCCGCGAGCGATCAAATAATCAAAAATATTGTTTTGCCTCGCCAGATAATAGAAAAAAGTTCTTTTATTTCTTGCGCCAAGGATAAAGTAGGCGCATCAACGACGAGAATGGAGGTTATACCGGGCGATAAGAAAGAGGTTATGGATGTTATTTCTTGCGAAGGCGTCCCCAAAAATATCATCGGTTTTCCTTTGCCCGGCGACTCCATGAAATTGAGCAGTAATTTTGAATATAACATCGCGCCAAGCGAAATCTCGGAATCAACTCCAAAATCAGCCGGCGTATATTATTATGACCCATTTTTAGTAAGATTGATCAGTCTCATCAAAAAAGAGGGAGAACCGATCGTTCAGAAACTTGCGCTGAATTTAGATAATACAACGGCGAGCTTTGGTTTTTATGACAATTCCATGGTTTGCGGTCTTAATGAGCTTGCAGTTACGGAAGCCATAAAGAACGATAGCGAGCTTGAACAGAATCTTACATTTGTTTTTAATTCTAATCCTGCCGGAACGGGAATAAAAGCGTCTTATGGGTGGAGCCAGAAAATATACGCCGGTAAAGACGAAGATGGCGCGCATATCCGCGGCGGGTATAATTTGACGGAAAAATCATTTAGAAAAGGGGATGTGGACATTGATTTTTCTCCACTGGTCGTCCATGTCCCCATGAAGTTGAAAAAGATTAAAAATCAAGGACAAGTAGGTGCTGGGTCTCTTGAATTTAATTTAAATGGAGATGTTAAGGTATATTCTTTAAATGTGAAAAAAATCAGCGGCTTTGGCCAATATCTGGGCTTTGATATTGACGCATTCATCAAGAATGAATTGAATAAGCTGTTTTTCAGCGGAGTAGAATCCTTCAGCACCGCGATTGCCAAAAATACAACCGAACTTTTAAAAAAACAACTGCCCTATAAATATGATTTGGTTTCAGGATTTGAATTGATGAGTGATATTAAAAGTTGGTTGGATAAAAATAAAGATAAAATAAGCAAAGAAATTAATAAGTTAAGAGAAGAAAGAGGTTTGTCACGAGATCAACTCGTAAATCTTGCCGATGCCCCATCTGATTTAATTGCTAAATTTGAAGAAATTAAGACCAAATGGGTGCCTCTTTCTATAATAACTATGGATGATTTACGAAGCATTGTGAATACGCTGGGGTTTTCAATTGACAATTTATCGCTTGATAATATTCCTTCAGTAAAATCACTAAAATCATCTCCTCAAGATTCGCCGTTTGGTTTTCACCCGTCGGCAGTCGTTC
>CAYIHV010000017.1:0-10325 GCA_964363315.1 uncultured Candidatus Saccharibacteria bacterium | reverse complement strand
GAATCTCTTGTTTTAGAAAAGAGAAAATATAATATCGAGTCAAATATTATTTTCGAATGATGGCAAGATAATCTCGTCTCGTATTATAAAACAGCGGATGTATTCCTCCTTACTTCAAATTATGAAGGGTACGGTATGGCTGTTGTCGAAGCGCTTGCATCAAAATGCCCTGTGGTGATGACGGATGTCGGATGCGCGGGTGAGGTTGTGCATAATGGAGAAAATGGTATGGTTGTTCCCGTGGGGGATAAAAATGCCTTAATTCAGGCGCTCTTACAGGTTATTTCTGGAAAAATAACACTCAAATCAAAACCTTTATATTTCCCCACAAAAAATGAATACCTCGCCTTATATAAAAAATCATGGGAGGACGCATTTCAAGCGAAAAAATAAAAGTGAAAAATTAAAAAATCCGAGGCAATACCTTTTGGTGTATCTATGCTTTTTCAAGATATTAAAAATGAAAAGGATTTACAGCGGTTAAAGCGGTATATCCTTGCCGATAAAACGCTCTATAAGCGGTTTTTAGAGGTGTGCGAGGCAAACCATCTAGATAGTCGACTGACCCATATGAGCCGTTTTGGGCCGGAGTGTATAGCGGGTGAGCTAAAGATGCCCACCAATGCTGAGATGCTTGCCTTTTATCGTGCGCGTATTGCAAAAGGGGATGAACCCTCAAATCTAAACACAGAAACGGTGATGAAAAAAATCAAAACGAGGAGCAACTCAGGGGTTGCAGTGGTGTCCCTTCTTACAAAAGAATTTCCTTGCCCGGGGCGTTGCGTGTATTGTCCGACAGAAAAGAAAATGCCAAAGAGTTATCTTTCAAAAGAGCCAGCCGCGGCGCGCGCTCTTGCTAATGATTTTGATCCTTATGCGCAGGTGACGAACCGTCTCAAAGCGCTTCAGATGAATGGTCACGAAACCGATAAAATTGAAATGATTATCATTGGCGGTACTTGGAGTTTTTATCATCCGAAGTATCAAGAAGAATTTATCGCGGAAGCGTTTCGCGCGTGTAATAATTTTGGACAGCCAGAAGAGATGCAAACACCAAAAGGGGCAAAGTCTCTCGCCGAGCTTCAAACAGAAAACGAAAATGCTAGAACGCGCATCATTGGTCTCTCTATTGAAACGCGTCCTGATTATATTACGACGGTAGAAATCGAACGACTGCGCGCGCTTGGAGTGACGAAGGTTGAGCTCGGTGTTCAGCATCTTGATGATGAAGTATTCACGCAGACGAAACGCGATATGAAGATAGCATTTGTCGCTTCCGCAACCGAGCGACTACGCAATGCAGGGTTCAAGGTCGTATACCATATGATGCCCAATCTTCCAGGATCGACCCCTACGCGCGATATTGAGATGTTTGGAGAGCTTTTTTCTGGCGAGAATTTCCAACCCGATATGCTCAAAATATATCCGTGCATGGTGCTCGAAGGGAGCGAACTTTTTGATATTTGGAAGGAGGGTGGGTTCATTCCATATACTGACGAAGAGCTTTTAAATATTCTTGTGGGTGCAAAAAAACAAGTGCCAAAATATGTCCGCATTATTCGTATCATTCGCGACATTCCCGCTCCATATATTCAAGCGGGAAGCAAAGTTTCTAACCTCCGCCAGTGGCTTCTTTCTGATATGAAGAAAAATGGTTGGGAATGCGTCTGTATTCGTTGTCGCGAAGTGCGCGGTATGGTTCTGAATCCTGAAAAATTTCCTCTCGCGCGAATTGATTATCGCACTACGACAGGTCGCGAGATTTTCTTGAGTTTTGAGTCCTCTCCCTCCCCGACCTTAAGCGGGTCCAAGGTCGTGGAGGATGGTAAGCTCGCATCATTCCTTCGCCTTCGGCTTCCCGATAATAAGGGCGAGGAATTTAAGAATGGGACACTCAATGTCCTCTGTGGTTCCGCTCTGGTCCGCGAGCTTCATACATACGGCCGCATGGTTCCTGTTGGAGGGAAGGGAACACAAAGTCAGCATATGGGTTTTGGCACACGCCTTCTTCTTGAAGCGGAGCGTATCGCTCGCGAAGCAGGCTACACAAAACTCGCCATCATCTCCGGCATCGGCGTGCGCGAATATTATAAGAACCGCGGGTATAAGCTCGAGGGTACTTATATGGTAAAATATCTCTAATATGCGACTTCTTATACTCACCCAAAAAGTCGATGTGAACGACCCCATTCTCGGGTTTTTTCATCGATGGATCGAGGAGTTTGCGAAGCATTGTGAACAGGTGACGGTTGTTTGTTTATATGAAGGAGTTCATAATTTGCCTAAAAATGCCCATGTATTTTCCCTCGGCAAAGAACAAGGTGTTTCCCGTCTAAAATATGTAATAAATTTTTATCGCCTCATTATAAAAGAACGCAGGAATTACGATGTCGTGTTCGTGCATATGAATCCTGTTTATGTGGTCTTGGGGGGCATCATCTGGAAGATATTATGTAAACCTGTTGGATTTTGGTATGTACATCGCGCTAAGACATTCTCTCTTTGGCTTTCAGAAAAGTTCGTTAATAGTATTTTCACGAGCGGGAAAGAGGGTTTTACTGTTGCAACCAATAAGAGTATTTATCTTGGGCATGGTGTTGATATTGAGAAGACCGTTCGCCATCGTGAGTACAAAGAAGAGCGTGATGGATATGCGATCCTTTGCGTAGGGAGATTAATGCCGATCAAGAATCAAGAGATTGTTATTCGTGCTTGCGGGATCCTTTCTCGCTCCGGCGTACAGTTTAGGTGCACATTCGTCGGTGGCCTTGTGACAGATGAAGACAAAGAGTATGAGGAAAATCTTATCCGATTGGTCTCAAGTGAGGGGATAGAAGACAGAGTGTTTTTTAAGGGGAGTATTGCTCAAGGGAATTTGTTTCCCTATTATTGGAGAAGTGGGATACACATAAATGCGTGTCCAACGGGGGGGTTAGATAAGGTTGTGATTGAAGGGATGTTGGGTGGAGCCATCCCCATTGTTGAGAACGAGTCATTCCGTGATACTCTTGGAGGGTATGCAGACCGCCTTATTTTTCGTCATAATGATGTGGAAAGCCTGGCAAAATGCATAAAAGATCTTTTGGAGTCAGATGATAAGGAGATCATCCGTGCATCTCTCGAAAAGAAAGCGCGCGAAACATTCGATTTGTCTATCCTTATTAAAAAAATAATCCACTGGTATGAAACAAGTCGATAAAAATGCATATAATTTTTTCCGCTACGCGCATCCCGGGCGGTTTGTAAGTTATTACCACCAGCTTGCCGAGGTCCTTTCTCTCAACCCCAAGAGTATCCTTGAGATCGGGGTTGGGGATGGGGTATTTCGTGATTATATTAAAGGAAATACTGCTATTTCATACACGAGTGTTGATGTTGCCGACGATCTCCATCCCGACATTGTGGGAGATGTGACAAAGCTCCCATTTCAGAATAGTGCATTTGATGTGGTGTGCGCGTTCGAAGTGCTCGAGCATGTTCCATTCGAGCAATCTGAAAGGGCTCTCACCGAGCTCCATCGTGTTGCGCGATGCGCAGTCGTTTTGAGCCTCCCTCATTTTGGTCCGCCAGTGAAATTTCTCTTAAAAATACCGTTTCTGCCCGAAATATCTTTTGCCTTTAAAATTCCGTTTGCACGCAAGCATATATTTAACGGACAGCACTATTGGGAAATCGGGAAGCGCGGGTATCCGCCACGCATGATACACGGTATCCTCAAAAAGCATTTCACAATCGAAAAAGAATTTATTCCATTTGAGAATCAATACCACCATTTTTATATTTTGAAAAAACAATGAAAATAGTCTTTATTATGAATGTGCGTATACCGACTGAGAAGGCGCATGGGTATCAGATAACAAAGATGTGCGAGGCGCTTGCTTTAGGTGGAGTGGAGGTTTCTTTATTCGTGCCAACACGAAAGAACAACACTGAGGGAGATATATTTTCTTACTACGGCGTCAGTAAAAATTTTCTCGTAAATTATGTTCCCACTTTTGATGTGATTGCTTTTTTGCGCGCATCGAGAATTAGTTTTTATTTTCAAGCAATAAGTTTTCTTTTTACCATCCGCAAAGTAGAAATATCCCGTGATAAGGTTATCGTTACCCGGAACCCAGAGATTGCATGGTGGTATGGATGGAAAGGATATCGGGTATTTTACGATGCACATAATTTCCCTGTGCGAGGATGTTGGCTCATCAAACTATTGCTCAAGAAATCAACGGGGATTATTGCAAACAGTAATGGTACCGCCGGGGCATTTCGTGGTGCTGGATTTTCAAATATTTTGGTTGCACCGAATGCTGTTGATTTCGCCCTGTTTGCTCGCGCGGAGAAAAAAAAGAGGGATGAGATTGGCTTGCCCCTTGGTCGCATTGCAATGTATGTGGGGCATCTCTATGAGTGGAAAGGGGTAGATGTGGTTGTTGAGGCGGCAAAACAGTCCGTGGATAAAGATATTACATTTGTTTTTGTGGGGGGCACAGATAAAGACCTCGATCTTTATCAAGAAAAAACACAAAATCTTAAAAATGTTTTGTTTTTGGGACATCATTCACGAGAGGAAATTCCAGCGCTTATTAAATCTGCTGATGTTCTCTTACTCCCCAATATTCCAAGTACTCAAGAGTCGAACCTCTATACATCACCAATGAAAATGTTTGAGTATATGGCATCAGGCGTGTCTATTGTTGCGTCAGATCTACCCTCTATTCGCGAAGTACTCGATGAAACAAATTCTATTCTGGTAAAAGCTGGTGACCCCGTCAATCTTCTCTTTGGTATTGCGCTTGCTTTTGGCAACAAAGCGGGAGAAAAAGCTTTACGAGCCCAAGAGCAATCAAAGGAATATACTTGGGATGTTCGCGTTAAAAAAATCATTAATTTCATTTCATCATAAAAGTTCTGTTTGGTTGGTAATATCCTTATATTCTAGTATAATAAAAAGCAATGAGTAAAGAGTGGCCCAAAGATACTGGTATTATTATTGCTCTTGCAAGCATAGTTTTCTCAATGATTTCACATAATCAATGGTTTCTTTATCTCTCAATCGTTCTCCTTGGGCTCACTCTTCTAATTCCCACAGTCCTTTACCCTCTTGGTTGGGTATGGCTCAAATTTTCAAAAGGAATTCAGCTCATCGTTTCCCCATTTGTTTTTTCAATGATATTTTTCTTTGTCGTTACTCCGCTGGGCGCGTTGTGGAGGACAACAAAAAGATATGCACAAAAAGGAGATATGAAATCTGCTTTTTTAAATCGAAGTCATCGTTTTTCCAGAAGTGATTTATTGTTTCCTTATTAATTTTTTAATTTTATACTCTATGGAATTTTTTAGAGACTTATTTGGATTTCTAAAGACAAGAAAAAAATTCTGGCTTTTTCCAGCAATCATAGTTCTTATGCTTTTTGGGGTGCTTGTTGTTGCGGGGAGTGGATCTGTTATTGCACCATTTATTTATACAATCTTTTAGTCTCCTATGAATAAAGAAAAGAAAATTATTCTAGGTATCTCCGCGTTCTACCATGATTCTGCCGCGACACTCCTTATTGATGGAAAGATTGTTGCGGCTGCCCACGAGGAGCGTTTTACGAGAAAGAAGCACGATGCTTCTTTCCCCGCAGAAGCAATTCGGTTTGTTCTCGGAGAGTATGGGCTTGGTATATCTGAGCTCTCGGCTATCGCATTTTATGATAAACCTTATGTGAAATTTGAGCGACTATTAGAAACATATTATACATTTGCCCCAAGAGGGATCAAAAGCTTTCTTGTGGTTATTCCGATATGGATAAAAGAAAAGCTTTTTACAAAGAGGAATATAAAGAAAGGGCTTCTTTTAATTGATAGCACAATAAGAAAATACCCACCTATTTTTTTTTCAGAACATCATCTTTCTCACGCAGCAAGCGCGTTTTACCCATCACCTTTTGAAAAAGCTGCGATTTTAACTGTCGATGGCGTTGGTGAGTGGGTGACGACAATGATTGGTCTCGGGGAAGGAAAAAGCATTACGGTACTCAAAGAGCTTCACTTCCCTCATTCACTCGGACTACTTTACTCAGCATTTACCTATTACTGTGGTTTCAAAGTAAACAGTGGTGAATATAAACTTATGGGTCTTGCTCCGTACGGGCTAAAGGGTAATCGTGTCAATGAGTATAAGAAAAAAATAATGGAAAATCTTATTGATTTAAAAGAAGACGGGTCACTACTTCTTAATCAAGGTTATTTTGCATTTACAACCGAGCTTCGTATGTGTCGCGACAGGGAGTGGGAAAAACTTTTTGGAATCCCTCCTCGTAATACTGAGGATGAAATCACTCAAGAATATATGGATCTCGCGCTTGCGATTCAGGAGATTACTGAGGATACGATAGTGCTTCTCGCAAAAACAGCGAGAGAGATTACGGGGGCAACGAAGCTTGTAATGGCGGGTGGTGTGGCGCTTAATTGTGTGGCAAATAGTAAGATTGTGGAAGCGGGGATTTTTGACGAAGTGTGGGTACAGCCTGCGGCGGGGGATGCGGGGGGAGCGCTTGGCGCCGCATACGCAACACATTACTTGTTGGGGGATGACGCGCGCGCGGTCGTTTCTGGAGAGGACAGTATGCGCGGGTCGTATCTTGGCCCATGGTATGGGGACCCAGAAATCGAACGAGTATGTAATAAATATAACGCGATTTATGAAAAGTGTGAGAATGAAGATATTTTAATAAAAAAAACTGCCGAACTTATTTCCGGCGGTAAAGTTGTCGGTTGGTTTCAGGGGAGGATGGAGTGGGGACCTCGAGCATTAGGAAACAGAAGTATCCTCGGTGACCCGCGTAATCCAGAGATGCAAAAGAAACTCAATCTCAAAATAAAACTAAGGGAGGGATTTCGTCCTTTTGCGCCCTCAGTGCTCGCTGAGGATAGGGAAGAATACTTTGAAATGAAACAAACTTCTCCTTATATGCTATTTGTTGCGCCCGTAAAAAAAGAAAGGCGTAAAAAATTATCATCTTCAAATAATATGTATGAGCGACTTTATTCTCTGCGTTCGGATATCCCCGCGGTTACCCATCTCGATTATTCGGCACGCATTCAGACAGTGAGTCGCAAAGACAACGAACGGTACTGGAAACTCATTAATGCATTCAAAAAAATAACAGGATATGGCTTGATGATTAATACGAGTTTTAATGTGCGGGGCGAACCGATTGTGTGTACCCCAGACGATGCATATCGATGTTTTATGGCGACGGATATGGATGTACTTGTGATGGGGGATTATGTATTTGAAAAAAGTAAGCAAGTGCTCGATGGTGCTTTGTTTAAACAAAATTATGAACTGGATTAAAAAGCCTTTTTTGGTGAATACGCTCCTTGTGGTGATAAGCGTTAGTATTATGTTGTTTGTGGCAGAAATCCTGCTTCGGTTGACGCCATACAGCGTTCTTATCCCCAAAGTGGGTATCCCCCAATACTACTATCAAGCAGATCGCGAGCAGGGGTTCGATATTGCTCCAAATTTTTCAAAAAGTACTCATTCATTCAGGGATCTCTCGTATCAGATTTGGTCTAACGAGCTTGGTTGTTTTGATGTTCCTTATCATGGAGAGAAGCCATACATATACCTCGCGGGGGATAGTTTTACTTGGGGCTTCGCTCCATTTGAAGATAAGTGGGGGACGAAGCTGGAAAAAGCTTTGGGTGTACGCACTCTTAAGTGTGGAGTGAGTGGGTCGGGAACAAAACAAGAGCTTATTAAAGCAGAGCGCACGCTTGCAAAAGTGACACAGACACCGAAACTGATTGTATTGGGGTATTTTGGTGGCAATGATACAGAGGATGATTATTCTTTTCCAAACAAGCTCGTCTATAATGGCTATTTGATAAAAAAACTAGAGGATAGAACACTCGATTATGATTCAGCACAAAAAACTCTTCCACAGATCGCCGAATGGTCGGAAAAATATTGTATGATTACACGTCCTGCGAACCCGACACTTCAGCGGGTAAAATGTTTTCTTACAGAGCATTCGGTTGCGTATCATTTGATGAAGAATGGAATGAAGCGAATTGTTTCGGGAGATATACTTCGTGGTGTGGGGGTCGTAAATGAGCCAGTTCCTGGTGTTTCTATCCAAGAAGGAGATTATCAACAGCATTTGAATAATGTGTTGGTATTTAGTAAGTTTGCGAAGACAAAGGGCTCAGATTTTCTCGTTGTTTTGGTTCCCCTTGATGGCAATGTTACTTCTTTTGATGAGGTGCCTGATCCGTATGCAAAATTAAAAGTATTTTTAACCGCTCACCATATTGCATATCTCGATCCCTTGCAGGATTTTAGGAGTGCCGCAAAGGCAAGCAGTTTTGCTTTGTATTGGCAACACGATCCTCATTGGAATGTGCGTGGCAATCACCTTTTTGGGCTTTTGGTGTCCAAAGCCGTCCTTGAAAGGTCGCCATGGGTTCAGGACAGAGATGAGAAACTTTCCGCGACAAAGAGGGCACTTCTTGAAGAATTTTTTATAGGAAAATAATTTTTATATGACTAAGATCATTATTTTAGAAAATGATGGGGGTGAGATGGGGAACCAATTATGGAACTACATAAGTGTATTTGCGTATGCACTCGAGCGAGGATATTCTTGTGAAAATTTCTCTTTTTTTGAGTATGCTCAATATTTCAATGTAACCCCGAAATCAAAAATCGTCAGTTGGTTATTTTTTCTGCCGTTTCGTGGACACAATAAACGAAGAAATTCTTTAAGAGTGAGGTTGTATCGGTTTGTATATAAATTGCTTATTATATTACCCGTGACAATTTTTCTAAAGAATAGAATTGTTTATTCGCGAGATGGGGTTGATGGCGTGTATTATTTACCGCCAACAATCGAATCAACTTCAAAACTTTCGGAACAAGAACATTTAAAGAAGACATTGTTTTTCTCTCAGGTGAGCGGGGGTGTATTTAGAAACTCAAAAGGTATTGAGAAACATCGGGTATTGATTGAACAATATTTTCACCCAGCACCATGGGTTGCTAAAAATATACAAACTTTTGTGAGCCCTTTACGCGCTCGCTACAAAACTTTAGTTGGAGTGCATATTCGCCAGAGAGACTACGCGGTGTTCAAAGATGGTAAGTTTACTGTATCTCCTGAGCGATTTTGCGAGGTTCTCAATGAATACCTCGTATTTTCTCAAAAGAAGACCGAGGAAGTCGTTTTTATTATTGCGTCTGATGGTTATGTGGATAAAAAGCTTTTTGAAGTGTTTAATATAGAGATAAGCAATGGAAGTGCAGGGGAGGATATGTTCACTCTTTCATTGTGCGATGTAGTTATTGGTTCAGATAGCACCTTCGGATATTTTTCAGCATATTATGGCAACATTCCTCATATTGTCATAAAGAGGGAGCCAATTGATTGGGACTATTATCGAGGCAAAGAGTCGTATTTTATTAATAAATATCTTACCGTAATGTTGGCATAGTTACCACGGAAAAATTGTGCGGAATGGGTTGCGCTGGTAGGTAACGAGAATTCCTCGCCCGTCCTTCATCTCCGAGAATTTTATTGATTGGTGACAAAATTGATTGAGAATGGGAATGCGCGAGTAGATAGAATCAGGGATGTTGCGGAGAATCGGTTTTAAGTAGCGGATGATACGAAAAATTTCTGCATACATAAACTCCTTTTTTGATGCACGCGCGCGTAGTTTTGCCCGTGCGTCGACTATGTGTTGCAAAAAAGTTGCACGCCTCGTGGTGCTAAACGATGTCGGGCTTTTCCGGTAGGCACCAATGAGAGTGTTCAGATGGTAGAGTTTTGTGGTGAGAAAAAACTTCGTACTCCAGAGATCGATATCAAACGCAACCGATACTTCGTTGAGTTTTGCATTCGTAATTTCCCAAAGTGAACGACGCCAAAATGTCGATTCTTGTTGAATATTACTTTGTGTGCCGACCATATGTTCGTAGAAGTCTTTTCGCACCGGGATAACGCTAATAATTTTGCTGTCGCCGTCAATGATTGTGCCTATGCCGGTAATCCATTTAACCTCAGGAATGTCGGTAAAAACTTGCGCGATAGTAAATAAGCTTTTTGGAAGTAGTATGTTTTTTGCATTGAGCCATGTCATAATTTCACCTGTTGTTTTTGTAAATCCATAATTAATCGCTGGTACGGGGGTGTCACATTTTGTGTTGAGGTGTTCAATATATGCAAGTTTGTCGCGGTACCTTTTAATAATCTCCCAGCTTTTATCTGTTGAGCCGTCGTCAATAACGACGTATTCAAGGTTTGGATAATTTTGTGAAAGGACCGACTCGATCGTTT
>CAYIHV010000016.1:0-10412 GCA_964363315.1 uncultured Candidatus Saccharibacteria bacterium | reverse complement strand
CGCGGCATTTTCACGGAGCGACGGACGCTAGGAGGAGCGGAGTGAAGTAGGACTTTGATTTTGCGAGAAGGAGGGCAAGAATAACGAGCATTGAAGCCAGAAATAAAGAGGGGTACCCCTTCAAACGAGGCGTGCCGGATTGAAGGGGTAGTTGAAGGGGTAAACGTCAGCAATTTCTGCTAAAATACGTTCGAACAGAGACGCGAATACACACTAATATAGAACTCAAAGGGATTTTCCCTAATTTTTGTTTTTCCTCATCGAGGAAAAACCACGGATTCATGGGCACGCCGCGCGCTTCGCGCGCTTGAAGTGTGAGGTTCAAAATACGAAAGCCGAAGATTTTTGGAGGGAGGATTTTTTGGAGGGGAGGTCGAAGACGAATACCAACACTTGCCCCAACCCTCCCGTGCGCGTGTTGAAAAACTTTTGCCGATTTGGTATATCGGCAAAGCTCCCTAAGCTAGGAGAATTTTTAATGAATGCTAAGTCAAAACCTTTATTAGTATTGGTCAAACTGCGATAGGTCGACATCGCTCGATTGTGCAGTTCCTCCGGCTACCGGATTGAGGGTAACTTCCCATCCTGCATATCGTGTAGCAGTGGTTTCAAACTTAAAGGTCTCGTCGAACGCCGAAGCGTGAGCATTCCGATTGAATTTCTGCGTTGTGGCATTCCAATCTGTACCCTGAGCAAAGGCAAGCCAATATGTGCCGTCAGTGATATTCTCCATTGTATAAGTGGTGTTTGCCTTGATATATACCGTCAGCACGGAAGCACCGTCACGGATCAGCTTTGCCACTGCGTCATAGCTTGTTCCATTACTGATCTGCAATTGTCCCTCGCCCTGCAGGTAAGCACTACGCTTTTTAATTACTGTGCCTGTAGGTAGAGAATTGCCCGGCGTGAGATCGGGTACAATAGCCGACTCTTGCTCGGCTTGAGCTGTGGTGTCTGGTGTCGGCAACGGTGTTGATGTATCCGGCGACAACACGCCCCAAAGCATAAGGCCACCAATCAGGATGAGGAACCAGAACCTGTATACGAAACGGAGAACGTCTTTAATGGTTAGATTTTGCATGTTAATTAATGGTTATCCTTATAATAATGCTTCGGCGATCTAAAGAAAAGTATCGCCACCACTATATCGACTATCGACCAGAGGAAGTGGCCGAAGTAAAGTGGGTTAATGGGATTGAAAACAATTGCGATGCCGATCATGGTCATCATCCATCCCTTATTCTTTTCCTTATGGTATAGATAAGCCGAAAATGCGGCCGCTCCAAAGATCACCAGCTTAAGTGCTTAATAAAAGAAATATGGCCAGATCGGAATCACCGCAACGAGCAAGGCAATAGCCGCGATCTTAGAGAAAAGTATTCGATATTCGCTTTGTTCTTTGGTGATCATGTTATTTGTCTTCAATGGCAAACGCTTTGTTGCTTATAGCTTTGCCAATCTCGGTGATCTTATAAAAATTGGATACCACCATGTATCCGAAAAAGATAGCGGCTAGAGCCCTCAGTATCAGCATGATTGAAAATCCGTCAGCAAGACCTTTAAGCGACCAGAAACCGGACACAAAGACAACGTAGCTTCCGAATGCCCAAGGTATGAGACCGGCAAAGGCAAGGATCATCGCTAGAAAACTTTTCTTTCCTTTTACCCCGTTTGTAAGCTCATTGATGATATATCCCATAACTGCGCCGGCCGACAAAAGAGAGCCTGTGAGCAAGAGCATGTAGTCACCCTGATTGCCATACCTCACTAGCTGGACGATGGAATATATCAAGACAGGAACTAGGCCAATAAGCACTTGTCCACCCAATCTTGAAAATTGATATTGTAGCTGGGATACTGTGACAGTTGTTTTTTCTTGGTGTTCCATAATGGTTAAAATTATGATCTCTCTAGATCGCCAAATTGACTGTAATATGCGATTTCTCCGGGCGAGATCGAGGGGTTAAACTTTTTGATTGCATCGGCCAACATTTTCTCGTCTACCATTTTTTTATCTTGAGACACAGCCGCACGAGCCGCCTCAGTTACGATCAGCTCAATATCTGACCCCACATAGTTCTCAGACATTTTGGCGAGCTTTTCAAAATCTATTTTTTTATCGTAAGGTCGACCCGAAAGACAGATTTTGAACAGGTCTCTCCTGGCTTCCAAGTCTGGCGGTCCAACAAAAATTCTCTTATCCATTCTCCCTGATCGGAGTATGGCGGTGTCGATCATGTGAGGACGGTTTGTAGCTCCGACAACCAAAATTTTACTGCTACCGGCATTGTTGAGCTGGAGTAGAAACTCGTTGATTTCCTCTTTCTTAATATCTGCAGATGAGCTGAGTTCTTCTCGCTTTGGAATAAGACCCTCGATCTCGTCAATAAAGACAATCGACGGTGCTTGCAGTCTTGCCATCTCAAAGACCTTGCCGATATTTCCGACAGCACCGTGAACATACGATGTTGCGACCGAGGACGGATTCATTTCGATAAAGTTATATCCGAGCTCTTCGGCCAATTTTTTAACAATGAATGTTTTACCACACCCCGGAGGTCCAAAAAGCAAAATGCCATTTGGAATACCTAGTTTAAATTTCTTGTACTTCTCCGGATTCATGAGTGGCTCGATCACGTCGCTCATAAGCATCGCCTTGAGAGGTCGCATACCGGCAACACAATCGAAGCCACGTAAGACGGTTAGATCGTCGATGATCGCTGTAATCTTGTCGTGGGAATGTTCGTCGGTGATTACACCGAGATATTTTTTACCACCGATGTCGAGAGTTACGAGATCGTACTTTTGGCTACGGTCAATGATCTCATCCTGTTGGATATTGGTGAACAGATAGAGGAACTTTTCGTTTGAAAGCGAATATACCTCAGTGAAAAAAATCTTTTCAACACGGGAAACCACGCTCAATTTATCTTTGAGCTTATAACCGGGGTGTAGAAGTGGTTTTGTTGGATTTGACATAAATTTAATAAGGTTCGGTGCAGTTATACTTTCCGTCCGTCGACGACCCGGCATACCGGCTATTGCGACCGACATCCCTCTCGCAGATCGCATTTATTGAAGCAGTCGTGACGCACATAGTCCTACCCGGATTAAAGTCATACCCATATCCGCAGTCGCAATAATGCTTCCCGCCTGAAACGGTCGATATTGCCCCCGTCCCATAAGAACTCACGCAGGACTGCGTAAACGCGGTCGTCGTATAACACGCTGTTCTATCGTTATTCCAGTCATACCCGGCCTTGCAGTCGCAGATATTCTTACTGCTCACCGTGTCGTATTTCAAGAAGCTTGTGCCCGGATAGGAGACCGTACAACTGTCGTCGCGCGCCTGCAAAGCATCGACGCATTGATTCGAGGTGGCGCTCAAAGAATACCCAGACGCGCAACCGCAGGAATTGCTTGCGCTGTCATAAGTAGCATTGTAGCCGTTGCGATCCTGACAAATTTCTAGAGCAGTCTGTACCTTTGGAGCCGCCGGAACTGCGACGCATGCCGTCTGTCCACTATTCCACTGATACCCGTCGTTGCAATCGCAAATAGGATCACCTAACGAATCTTTTTCTCCGGTCGAATAGCTCTGCGATCCGTATTCATCCTTGCAGATTTGATTCGCTGTTTTAGTACGGTCAGCCACGGGGACGTAGGAATTTGTCCCGGCCTTCGAAGTATCTAGAATCTCATCGAGCGTTTTCGTATTTGCCGGTGGCGGGAGCGTGTTCGTCTGTGTGCTGGCGGTTTCAGTGTTTCCTCCACTTGAACCCGCGGCAATGAAAATGATCAAGACCGCCACACCGATTGCACCTAAAGTCCACTTCGTGGCGTCTGACATTGGCGCATCGTCTTCTGGCTTTTTGTGCTCCGGTTTGTGGTGCTCCTTCGGCTCGTGCTCCTTCTCTAATTTTTCAGGAGCATCTTTACCCAAGAAGTCGAGGTCGAGTTTTAATTTTTTATCTTGGTGCTCCATATTATTTATTCAAATATCGCGCTGGCGAAAACTAGGACATAGAAGATCGCGGGTGCGACTACAAACCATCCGATTGCTCGGACCTTCTCCGCATGCATAACATCTCTCACCGCACGGTAGCTGATGTATATCGAGTAGGCTATTGCCGCAATGGAGAGGAGCGCGAAGATTACGTCGACGCTTGAGGCGTCGGAATAGTAGCTATCAAAATAATCGCTTCCGTAGGCCATTTGGTTGAAGAGCAGTGATCCGATGCTCACGACCGCGATCGGTAGCGACGAGAAGGTATAAATATTTCTTGCGGTGTCTATTGTGCCTGTGCCTTTCGACCATCCCACTCGGACATGATAAAACCAGCCTGCGATGTAGTAGGCAATTGCACCGGCCAAGATGCCGCCGAAGATAGCGACCGCCCACACTTCGCCCCACGTTGAGGAACTTGAGCTTGTAAGGCGGCCTGCAGCGTTTCCTATACCGAGAATCCATATTGCCACCAAAAGGTACTTAGGGCTCGCGGTCACTAGATGCTCTTTGGCGAATTTGCTGAAATTGGTAAAACACTCCTTGAAGTAGTGGGAAAAATTGACTTTATCGGTGTTGGGAGTTGGTTCTAAGGTGGCGACCGACGCACTGACTTTTTCGTCAGTCTTTTTCGAACTATCGTCTAGGAAATCAAAATTGAGGGATTTTTTTTCGTTCATAAATTTATCCAAATATTGCGCCGATTAACCATATAATGCCGATGGTCACAGCCCACTGTATGATCGTCGATACGACATTCGACGACTTTTTATTTTTAATTACCTCGCCAAGTCCCACGTAATAGTAGGAATTGAGAAGGATTTTCATTGCCATTTGCTCCCAGCGTTCCTCAAACGCTTCGTCAATCTTCTTCAACATCTTGTTCTGCACTTCGTCGACCTCGCTTGCATTGTCTGACGTAAGAATTTTTACATTGTTCTTTATCAGCTCGAGCCAAGAGTCGATCACGCTCTTGTCCACATCGTATATTTCGATATTTTCGTACACGATCGAGGCCGACTTTTGGAGTCGAGGTGCGGCCTCATCATACTTCTCGGCTTCAAACAGTTTCTTTGCGTCGATGAATTCGACTACTGCGTACATCGTGACTGCCTCTTTTTTCTTGCTATCCATCGCACCCTTGAATTCAGGGTCTTTACTCTCAGTTTTTTTGTGATCAATGAGAGCTATAGCCTCCGGAAACTTCTTATCGTTCATGAGTGCCATGATAGGAGCTGTCGCATCCAAGAACTTCTTATTTTTCTCGAACTGATCGAGGTCTTGCTTGAGCTTGTTCTCCATTCCGGATGTACCCACAAACTGCATGGCGATCCTTAAGAGCGATTCTGCTTTCGGCATATCGTCCAGATTGTTGTGAATGTCGAGGACGATGGAACGGATAGCCGCGGCCGCACGATCGCGGATCGCTTTTGACTGGCTATCGTCATACAGACCGAGATCAATTAGTTTGTTGCAACACTCCTGAATCTTGCCGATATGTTTCTTTATTTCAGCGGCTTCCTGTGCATCGAGATCACCGTCTTCCGACACCTTCATCGCCTCGAGCTTCTCGACGGCTTCCGTGACCTCTTGAAATATAGGAGCCATTACCACTTTCTCCGTCTTTTCTCCACGCAGATTAAATATTTTAGTGAACTCTGCTACATAGGAGTCATCTCCACGTGCATGACTAATCTCGGTATAGAGATCAGAAAGGAACGAGGGAGCATGCTTATGGAAATCTGAAAGGATCTCTTGGTCGGTATCAAGCTCATCGTTGTGTTTATACACTTTAGTGAACGCAGTCCAGAATTTCGACGAATTGATGAGCTCGTGCCAGATTTTTAGCGACTCTTTCAGGTATCGTTTGTTGTCTTCTTTGAAAAGCAGGGTGCAGTACAGAAGCGCGAGGTTCTTTTTGTAGAACATCGCCTTTGTCGAATCACCCTCCGCATTGTGCTCCCAAGCCCTTATAGCTCCCTCTGGATCTTTCTTGCGGAGAATGCCCACCGCCTGTTGATCCACTTCGTCGGATATTTGGAACCAGAAAAAATACTCTTTGATTTGCTTTTTGGGAGAAGCGAGTTTTTGGGCCGCATCTTTCACCGCATTTTCCGTACGAAAATTATCGAAGACCATGAGATCGAGGTCATACTCCGGAGTGTCATCGATTTGCAGGAATTTTATAATTTCTTTCGAGCGTTTTTGTATGTCACGCTGTGCCGCAGAGGTGTCGAGCCCGAGGATATGGTATGCATTATTTTTTAAGAGGTTCGACATAGTGTTATTTCGTGATGCCCGACATATTGCTCTGGATTATCTGTTGCTCACTCGGAGGAAGAAGAAGCATGAGGTTGTGGACCGACTTTTTGAGCTCTTCAGCGTCGCCCATCTCCATAGCGCGCTGACCTTTCTGCATATAATACTCTGCCTCTTTTGGACTTATCCAGGCATGATTTGTTTCCTTTATCTTGTTGAACATGTAGGCCCACGAAGCTGGGTTCGAGAATATCACTTTGTGGCTAAGTTCATTTAGCTGCTCGAGTGCTCGGCTAAGCATCACTTTGTCGGCTTTCTCGATAGCGAGCTCACCTTCCTCTGTGAGCACGCGCAACTGATCGAGGTACATACTCTTTTCCTTCTGGTCGCCGTATTGCTCGATTGACTCGTTAGTGTCTTTTACTTTTTCCTTGAATTCGGCCGTTAGCTGCGGAAGCTCTTTCATCTTCTCAAGGCCGTCAAGACGTATCTTTAAATCCTTGAGCTGCTTGTCCGCCTTGCGCTTCTCGTCCTCATCAACTTTTGCGGTCGACAAGCTGCTCTCAAGCGACTGGACGAGGGCCTGCAACTTGCCTTTTTCTTCCGACGTGCAGGACTGCTCGACTTTCCTCACACGATCGCTTTGCTGTTTGAGTTGCGCCTCCATTTCATTCACGCTCAAATTCTCCGCGTGTATGGTTGCTCGCGCGCTAAAGGTGAGGTCTATCGAAGGAACAAACGCCTCCACTTTCACCTCGCGGGATTCGTTTACTTCAATGGTAAGCGCTATCTCCGTGCCTTCAGGAAGATCGTATGGCAACTTTTCTCCAGTCACTTTAAGATCACAGATGAATTGATTCTGGTCCGGTACCGTCGATTCACCCTCGCGCACTTTAATCGGAAGCGCGTTTTCCTTATCGCCTTTCGCCAGTTGCTTGAGCGTCTTATAGGTGCGCGTCGCCTTAAGCGGGAGGATGCTGTTTTTCTCGAATATCACTTCGAACTCTTCAGCCATGGCGAAGCTCGCGCCACTGAATCCGCGCTTCACGACGCCCACGCCAATGGAGTGAGGTATCGGTGCACCAGATACGGAAAGCCCATGCGTAATGGAGAATGATTCCGGCTCGGTCTTAATTGGATTCCCTTTCGCGTCGAAAAGGTAAATCCAGAAGAGGGTCGTTTTATTCTTCTCAAGGTTTACCGTCTCGAAGAATTTGCCGTTCTTGAGTTTGATTTTCTTGCCACTAAACTGACCGCCCTCGCTTTGCACCTGAATGAAATAATCTCCATCCACGTCCTTGAGCTCTTCGGCAACGCCGGTCAGAGTTTCCTCCGTCTCCGAAGTCAGCGACTCATAATTAAGGCGCAAAGTTTTGATGGAAGAATCGGTCGCTTTTTTCGATTCAAAAAATTCCTTCGGGATTTTCTGGCTTACCGCGTAGATGCACGCGCCGCGCGCGACGACAGTCAGCGGATCGGAAGAGGTGTCGACCTCTATTTTGAGGTCTTTCTCCAGCCGGTCTTTGACATACGGAATCATTGTTGGACCGCCGACAAGCACTATCCTCAAAATCGAGGATTGCTTCACCCCGGCATCCTTTATGGTCTCCCTGCTCAATTCGATGGTCTTGTCGACGAACGGCTTGATGAGCTTCTCGAATTCTTTCCGCGTGAAGGGAATCGTGAGATATATTTCTTTGCCGTTATCGTCCTCACCAATCTTTTCCACGTCGATGGAAGTTTCATCGGCCTGCGAGAGCGCTATCTTTGCCGTCTCTGCGTAGTATTTCAGCTTGGCGAATATACTACGGTATTTTTTGCTACCGCGCGTGAAGTCCTCGATATCAAACTTTTCGAGAATCTTTGGGACAATTACCTTGTCTACGACGGTCCAGTCAAAATCTTTTCCGCCGAGGAAATTGTCGCCGTTGTGCCCGAGCACAGAGAGAGAGCCATCCTTGGATGATATAAGTGCTACGTCGAACGTGCCTCCTCCCAAATCGTACACTAGCCAGTTTTCATTCTGAGAATTTATAAAGCCGTATGCGATTGCCGCGGCTATCGGCTCCTGTATCAAGATCACATGCTTGAAGCCTGCGAGATTGCCAGCTCGCTTCGTAGCCTCCGCTTGTAGAGTCGAGAAGTATGCCGGGATCGTAATGACCACACCGATGGTCGGCGTGCCAGGATACTTTCGCAGGACATCTTCCTTGAGATTTTTGAGTATCTCACCCGATATTTCTTCGGGCGACATATCTTCGCCGAGTCGGTCAAAATGGACATTGTCGGATGTACCCATCAAACGCTTTACCTCCGCCTTATTGTTTGAAAACTCCTCTTCCGATGCGTCTTTATAGAGGCGCTCGTATGCGCGCTTACCTACTACCTTATTTTTGGATTTATCCACGCCGAAAACTGACGGCGTATACTCGTCATTGAAAATATTTTTCACCACTTCCACATGACCTTTGTTGTTTGCAGCGACTTCAGAATTTGTCGTACCCAGGTCGATGCCGATTTGTATGTTTTGGTTACTCATAAAATGATAGTCTTAGTTGCTTAGTAAAATGATTTTCGCTTTTTTGACGACCTGCCCCTTGACCAAGATCGTCGGCTCGACCGTTTCTTTTACAATGGGCACGCTTATACTCGAGTCTTTCTCAATAGAAAGTACATCGAGATTCAGGCCATCGTTAAATTTTTGGTCGGTATAGTCGATAATCTCGATGTCGTAATTCGAGATATATCGCTTAAGCTTGTGCACGGAATTTTCCAGTCCCTTTTTTTGGTTTTCCGGCAGGATACCCGCGACCTTCGCTAATCGTTGTTCGATACGCCACACTTCCGTCGCCAGTTCGACGAGCTCGGTGACACCAACGGAAAGGTTTATGGATTTAGGAGCCACGGCAAACTTAATATCGTTCTTGATTTTTAAATATAGAGCATCAAACCTATCTTGTTCTCTCTGTGCACTGAATAAGTAGCGTAGATAAAAAATTACGCAAACAAAAACTAATAAAACGGAGATTAACAAATATTTAATTAGGTAAGGATCCATGTTTTTATTTCATCAACTCCCCGACTGAAATTCCGAGTGCTTTCGCTAGCTTCGCAATCGTCGCAAGCGTGGGATTTGTCTTTCCGTTTTCTATATTGCTTATAAATCCCTTATCCACGCCAAGTATCCGGCCAATCTCACCTTGGGATATACCCTTCGCGGTTCTAATACGTTTTAGATTTTTACCTAGTTTCGCTGATTCGTTCATCACTCACAGTATACGCCCTTGTTGTATTCTACACTATCCGTTGTAGTATACTATAACTATGATTACTTACTTCCTCTACGCCCGCAAAAGCACCGATGTTGAGGACAAACAAGTCCTCTCCATAGAAGCACAGCTATCCGAACTGCGCTCGCTCGCCAAGCGTGAAGACTTGGAGATCGCGGCGGAGTTTATAGAAAAGCAGTCAGCGAAAACGCCGGGCCGTCCTCACTTCAACGAAATGGTTGAGCGAATACAGCGCGGCGAAGCGCAGGGCATTGTTTGTTGGAAACTTGATCGCTTGGGTCGCAATCCGGTTGATAACGGACAAGTCAGTTGGTTGCTCCAACAGGGAGCAATCCAACACATACTAACGCCGGAGCGGAGCTACTACTCAAAAGACAGCGTGCTTTTGATGGCCGTTGAGTTCGGCATGGCGACGCAATACGTCCGCGACTTGGCGTATAACACGCGGCGCGGATTGAGGGCAAAAGCGCGGCGGGGAGAGTATCCCGGTCCCGCTCGCGTGGGCTATATAAACAATCCGCACACGAAGCGGCACGATGTTGATAGGCGCAAAGCTCCTATCGTTGTCCGTGCCTTTGAGTTATACGCCGAAGGCCAGTCGCGCTTTGAAGACATCGCCAACTTTTTTTCTGACAACGGCATACGCACCGGAAGCCGGAGCGGTAGCGAAGGCGGCAAGGCGTGGTCAAAGAACAGGGCGAAGCGCGTCCTTACCGACACCTTTTATTATGGCGATTTTGAATACGCCGGAGAGATACATCACGGCACGCACACGCCGATTATTTCCAAACAACTCTTTGATAGAGTTCAGGCGGCTTTGGAAATGCGCGGCAGGAGGCAGAAAGCGCACAAAGACC
>CAYIHV010000015.1:1989-10447 GCA_964363315.1 uncultured Candidatus Saccharibacteria bacterium | reverse complement strand
GGCTAATACATTGCCCCTCCTCCTACGGGGCCTGAACCTCCAGTAGCACCGCCACCTGATGGGCCTCCCGTGCCTCCGCCACCGACGGGGCCACCGCCACCGCCTGATGACCCGCCACTGGAGCCACCACCGTGCCCCCCGAAAAAATGAGGGCCACAGCGCTTTGTGGCGATGCAGTACGCTGTGGCCGCAACAGCGACCCCGCCGACTACATACACTACGGTTGTTTTGTTACTCTCCCACCACGAGAGAGTTTCAAAACAAGCGGGCTCTCCGCTTTGTGTAACACCAACGGAGAACTTCTCACCAAGGAGTCCATTCTCGGCGCAAACATTCCGTGCCTGTACGGCTGGTACAGCAGGTTGAACTGCTGGTGGTGTTCCCGTCGCCGGCTCTTGTTGAGCCTTATGGGGCGGGGGCGACTGCACTGATGTCGCTGGTGGAACTTCCTTTTTCGTAAGAGGATAAGTAATCCCCTTTACGGGATTACCGCAATCCTCTCTTGCATAAGGGACTTCCTCAAGGGACCCATCCGATTTCTTGTAAAACCGGAACAGATCACCCTCCTTTTGCGCGACCCAAAATACACCGTACTTGGTGTATTCAAGGACGCACGCCACTTCTGGCAGGGAGGCAACAACCTTTGTTACCCCGTCCGCGGGATTTCTCCCGCGGTTGCCGTAATACCGGGGGGTATAGTAAACAAACCCCCCAGATCTTACAGCGACGGAACAGTCTTTCGCCGACTTGAAATGGTCTGGCATCGGCGCCGCCGATACCAGACTACTTATAGATGCAACAACTGCCACCATAAGTATCAAAGACAACAGACTTTTCTGTGCCATAGTGGCACCTCCTTTTTTCTATTTTTTAAGAACTCTTATGGGGCACTATTGCCCCTCTAAATCTCTAAATACAATTATATCACTTATGGTTTAAAAGTCAAGCCCTTGTCCAATATATCAGACAAGGGCTTTTACTATTCAAATTCTTTGCATTTGCGGGACCCGCTCATCACCTCTTGGCGGAACTTTGAAACAAAGGATCGAGTCTTTGAGAGAATCCTGCCATCACTAATCCCTTTATGTATAACAATGATGACAATTCCCTCGTGGCACTGCTTGTTCAAGAACTGCTTTGCCCCAGCCATAGAGCTTTTAATTTGGACTGGGATTTTGCCAATGTCTGTGAGGACAAAGGCGTCCGCCCCTTTTTTATCGTGGTGTGGAGTGGCCCTTTCTACGCCATAAAACCACCAAGGGAGTAACTGTTGGCGTTCTTTTCCTTGCAAGTAACGGAGAAATACATCAAAAAATTTCTTCTCCGTCATAATGCCCCTTTCCTCGTTCGCCTTTTTTATTTGCTGGGCAATGTTTTCCCTTTTTCTCCGACTACCCGGTATGCGCTGTCTTGGCGCGGGAAGGTGAAAAGGATCAATATTATCGTTGTTTTCATTCACAAAATCACCTCCTTTTGTAATTCAACTCTTCCTTAAGAATACTCAAAGTTACATTTTAGTCAAGGAGAGAAATTTCTATGGGACAATGGTCGGAGCCGAGGAAGTCCGAAAGCATCGTTGAATGTGATATTTTCTTTAAGAGTTTACTACTTGTAAAAAAATAATCGAGTCTCCAACCAACATTTCTATTTCGCGCTCCCGTTTTTATATCCCAGTATGTATAAGCGTCACGCGTATTAGGATGAAGATGTCTAAAGGTATCTATGTAGCCGTGATTGATGAGCTCATCAATCCACACGCGTTCCTCCGGCAAGAATCCCGTATTTTTTTCATTTTCTTTTGGGCGCGCGAGGTCTATTTCCTCGTGCGCTGTGTTGATATCGCCGCAGACAATGATCTCGTGTCCTTTTTTATGAAGTTTCTCAATAAATTTTAGAAAATTATCGTAGAATTCAAGTTTGTATGCGAGTCGCTCGGGCCCTCCACCGCCATTGGGAAAATAGCAATTCAAAATCACAAACTTTGGATAGTACGCAACGAGCAAACGCCCCTCTTGATCCATTTCTTCTCTACCCATACCTTCTTCCACTTTGTCGGGTTTTTGTTTCGTGTAAATGGCGACACCGCTGTATCCTTTGCGTTTTCTTGAATGGCTAAAATAAGAAAAATATCCCGCTGGATTTTTCACACTTTCCGAAAGTTGTTCCGCTTCCGCTTTTGTTTCTTGTAAACACAAAATGTCAGGATTTTCTTTCAATATCCCATCAAAATAGCCCTTATTGTTTATGGCGCGCAGCCCATTTACATTCCAAGAGATTATTTTCATCCCGTTATTAGACTTAGCAATGGTGTGACCCCTAACGGGATTCATAAAATAATTCTAGCATAATCACCAAATATTGCCTCTTTTAAGAGCTGGGTGCTAGAATGTACATTATGAATGAAAAGATTGACCTAACCCCGTGGAAAGACAAAGAAGAAGATAAAGAAAAAATATCTTCTCTTAAAGAGATACTTATGAGAGCTTCAAATACCAGCGAAGAGGTGGTAAAAATAAACGATTTTGGACACTTTCTTAAAGATAAGTATCCCAATTGTCTTGATTATCGACTATACCATCTTATAATAGGGAGCACTCCTTGGAAAGAGTGCCTCTCTTATGATTTTGAAGGAGAAGACTCTGTTGAGAAATTCCTGCGAGAATTGTACAGCTAAAAATAACTGCCACTTGGAAACGAAACATCCAAGTGAATAACTGCCACTTGGAAACGAAACATCCAAGTGACATCCAAGTGAACTCATTTCGAGTGAAATTTTTTGTGAACATCGCGAAGCTGTTTGTCGGTGATGTGGGTGTAAATCTGCGTCGTTGCGATATTGGAATGTCCGAGCATCATCTGCACCGAACGAATGTCAGCGCCATTTTGAAGAAGGTCAGTCGCAAAACTATGACGGATGATATGCGGGGTCACTTTTTTTGAAATGCCAGCTTTTATCGCATAATGTTTTACTATTCGTTCAACAGAACGAGGAGTGAGGCGAAGGGAATCACTTTTGTTTGAAGAAATCTTTGTTTCAATCCTTACAAAAAGCGCATCATCCATATCTGATTCTGCGGAATCATGTCGCGTCCCGTCCATTGAAACGCGACAACCGCGTTTTTTGAGATATGCGCGTATCGCTTCCTTTGCGCGATCAGACAAAAACACAACGCGCACTTTTTCACCTTTGCCACGAATGGAAAATTCGTCCTTGTTGAGGTCAAGGTCGCGCGAAAGCGAACAAAGCTCGGAAAGACGGAGCCCTGTTGAAAAGAAGAGTTCTAAAATGGCTCGGTCGCGCAAACTTTTTATATCGTCGCCGTCGGGAGCGGAGAGGAGACGCTTGAGGTCAGTTTCCGAAATGAGGTCAAGGTCGCGCTCGGCAACTTTTGCCAAGTCAATCCTTTCGGGAGAGAGGGAGTCAATACCGCGCTTGCGAAGGTATTTGAGGAAACTGCGGAGCGCGATCAGATAATAATTCTGTGTCTTCTTTTTGAGAGTTTCCGCGCGTCCGCCGATCTTTATTCCGCTTGTTTGCCTGTTGAGCCACAAACGAAACTCACGCACGATATCATCGGTGATGTCTTTTGGGTCAGAGATTTTTGCAAATGCCAAAAAACGCTCAAGGTAGTGTTCATAATTTTCAATAGTCTTCAAACTCCTCCCTTTTTCTATTTCAAGGTGTTCAAAAAATTGTCGCTTGAGAGTCTTTATATCCATGTAAATATAGTATATGATACCACTCATTTATGAATTGCCAATTATGCCTTATTGGGGTATGCTTTCTTTATGAGTACAGGAGATGATTATATTATCATTACCGATTCGCGTAATCTAAACGATGATGAGGTAACAAAGGACACTTCCGCAGATATCAACAACAAAGAGGAGGGAGCGACTGCATTTGAGCTCAAAAAAAGCGGGATTGTGCTCCTTGAACAAAAAGAGAAAACCCCTATTGCCATAGAATCGCATGACCGATTTTACCAAGAGCTCAAAGATATCGGAGGAATAGAGATTCTTTCAAATGAAGAAATTGGGAATGAAAATTATTAGATATTGAAATTTACCATTCTTGAATGCTTGCTTTTTCCTTAAAGTTATGCTAGCATCACATTAAATGATTTCAACAAAGAAAAAACAAAATATTATTAAAAAGGCCCAAACCCATAAAGACGACACGGGGTCCCCTGAAGTGCAAATAGCTATTCTCACTAAGAAAATAGACGATCTTGCAACACACCTAAAATCAAACCAAAAAGACAATCATTCGCGCCACGGACTTCTCCAAATGGTTGCGGATCGTCGCACTCATCTAAACTATATCAAACGCAAAAGCCGAGACCGCTATGAGGTAGTCGCAAAGAAAACTGGTCTAAAATAGGGAATTCCGGGTATACTATCATATAGGTTGGTCGTGTCTTATGAAGAACGACAATCTACTCACTACCACAATGGCAATAATCAAACAAAAAGAGCAACGAGTCGCGATGCTCATTGACACGCAAAATCTCTATCACAGCGCGCGCAACCTCTATGGGTCACGAGTAAATTTTGGCGCCGTACTGAAAGAAGCGGTCGCCGGTCGCCACCTCGTACGCGCTATCGCCTATGTCATCACGACAGAGGCAGAAGACGAAAAGAATTTTTTTGGAGCTCTTAATAGTCTCGGGATTGAGACAAAGACGAAAGACTTGCAGATATTCCTCGGAGGCGCAAAAAAAGCCGATTGGGATGTGGGGCTTGCCGTAGACGCAGTTCGCCTCGCTCCTAAAGTAGATGCTATTATTATCGCTTCGGGGGACGGGGATTTTGTTCCCCTTGTTGAATATTTAAAATTTATGGGAACGCAAGTTGAGGTCATCACCTTTGGACGCTCCGCATCGGGGCGTCTCAGAGAAGTGGCTGATGACTTTATTGATATGTGTGAAAATCAAAGGAAATATCTTTTTGGCTCTCGTGATGGAAGAAATGGGGAAGGCGTACGCCGCCCCAAAGAAAGACCTTCTCATAGCAAGATTGTAAATAGGCCGTCTCTGAATTAAAGAGGGCGGGAATCGCTTCACCTCAAATTTTTCGTTTCGCTCGATATTTTCCTAAAAAGCGCGCGAAGGACTTAATGGGGGATGGTATACATTTAAATATATGATGGAAGGGTTAAATATTCAACCGCCTCAAAAAAGAATTGAAGACTTGGGAGAGATGGGCTCACGCCAAGAAGCAATTTCTTTTGTATTGGAACTAAAAGGTATATTGTCTCCTTATGGGTTAAATGTTTATAGCACGAAAGAGGGTCTCTCTCATCTTGCAGAAAAGGAAAAGAATCATCTCATTTCATCAATATCAGATTTGATAAGAGGCAGAGAAATCAACTATGTCAGTGAGGAAAACAAGATGGTGGTAAGTGAAATTAAAAAGATAACGGGAGATGCGCTAGGAACGCTCATTGAAAAGATAGCATTGGGGGATAACCCCAACCGTGAGACTATGGATGAGGTAATTGAACAAACAGCAAATAACCTCTCTGTTAAAATAGAGGACGAGGTTTCTTTTGTTTTTAGAAAAGATAATATATCGCTTTATGATAGGACGCTGAAAATAGAAGATTTTATAAAAGAAGAATTGGAGAAGACAACAAACGATACTAGGTGGAACCCAAGAAACATACGGAGGTTGCTCAATAGAATGATGGATTCTGTAAAAAATGTTTGGAATGGTTTCAATATAAAAAGTCTCATCTTTAAGGTAGGGAAGAACCTCGTAGAAAAGAGAGAAAAGGAATTCATAGAACACGGAATTTAGTATCCTCCATTAATATGAAATTATTCCAAAGTGGATGTTGCGGTTATCCACACTCAAATCGTGCGCCACGGGGGGAGGCACGCTATAATGCAAGTATTATGGGAACAAAAAATGATGTATCTCTTATTTCCACCCCACCCTCGCGTCCGCCAGGCGTGTTTCAGGGTATTCCTCAAAACAATTTCACTGTTCAAGCGACACCATCGAGCGATATCCGCACGATGAGAATGGATGTTAATGAAGCGATTAAGAGAAAAACATCCGCCCCACCTTCACGAGAAGAGCGTCAAAAGGAAATGATACGCGCATATTCTCTCTGGGCAAAGATTTCAGGAAAAGCAAAGGCCGAGACGGATAAAATTATTAAAGCGGAGGAGCAAGCTCTCCTTGAATCAAAAGCAAAAGCGCTAGAAGAGGAGAAAGTTCGCGCGTACAAAGCGATGCTTGCTAAGGAAGCGGTTGAAAGAGAAAGACTTCATATTAAGGCGGAAGAAGAAAAAGCGCGCCTTGAGATGATTGAAGCTAATACTATAAGAGAAAAAGCTAAAATTAAAACGGAAGTGGCAGATGAAACAAAGAAGAGGGATTCCTTTGCTCTGGACCCCGCAATATTTGCCGCAAAAGAACGAGCCCGAGCGATAGCAACAACGAAGTCTGACGAAATCATTGCCGCGCAATTAAAAGCTTTGCGCGAAATATCTTCAAAGACAGCCGAGATAATTGATGCTAAGGAACGAGCGCTCGCTAATGTGCCTAAAATCGTTGAAGAAGAAGAACGGAAACTTGCCGAAAAGGTAAAAGAAGTGGCGGCGCAAAAGAGAACTGCCGCCGAAAACTCGGCCAAGGAAGCGATGATTCTCGCAAGAAAAGAAAGAGCTGAAGCGGAGGAAGCGACCATGCGCGCAGAAAAAGAAAGAGCTGAAGCGGAGGAAGCGGAGGTGCTCGCAAAAAGAGAACAAAAGCAAGCAGAAGAAGCGGTGCAATCTGAGAATGCCGAGGCGCGTGTGGCAGAAGAACGCGTACGCACTGCGGTAGACGCCGCAAAAAGAGAAGTGGAAGTAATGAAAGAAAAGGCGCGGGAAGATGTTGAAGAAGCTATTTCAATACAAGAAAAAACAGTGAAGGAGTAGTGGTAAATCTATATCATATGGAACCAATCACGCGCACAACCATCCCTTTGCCACCAAGCGGTATCTCCCCGCCAAAAAGTGAGTGGGGTATTTCAGATACACAGGCAGGGAATAGTATGCCTAACGATATTCACACAATGGGCGCGGATATTGCCGAAGCGATAAAAAAACAAAATGAGACTCTTGTCTCCATCGCAGTCGCGGAAGAAAAGAAGAGACAAGAAGAAAAGAGACGAGCCGAAGCGATCGCTCAAGAAAAGGAAGTTCGCGCTCGCGAGCAAAAAGAATTTTCAGCGCCAAAACGGAGAGGCCGCGTCTTTCTTGTCGCTACTGTTTTTATTATCATTATTCTTGTCCTTTCCGCGGGGTGGATTTCCTTTAAATTTCTTTTACCAAAACTAAACACGGTCAATCTTCCCTCCATTTCAATTCCAAATTTCAATTTCAACAATCAACCAACAGAACAGGTTCCGACAACAATCGTCGCAGAACCCGCTATCATCCTCTCCCCCTCTCTTATCCCCGCTCAATCTGAAAAAAAACTTGATACGAGCAAGGACAACCCTGAACATATTTTTGCAATGATCATTGTTGAGAAAACAGCAAAACTACCTCCCAATAAGATAGAAAATCTTTATTTCACCGAAGAAATTTCTGCTCAAGAAGGCGCGCCTCTTGAAACACAACCTCTTTCTGCGCACAAATTCCTTGCATTTGCGGGAGTGTCCGCGCCAGAAATATTTACCCGCTCTCTTGAGGATCCTTTTATGGCGGGGCTTTTTGGAGATGAGGGCGTGGCAACTCCTTTTCTTGTTCTTAAGGTTTCAAGTTATGAAACAGGTCTCGCGGGAATGCTCGCATGGGAAAAAGATATGCCCTATTTGTTTAATACCGTGTTTGGAATGAATATTGAAACTCAAACGATGTGGAAAAAGTCGGCGTTCCATAATATTGTCGTGTTGGGACGAGACGCGCGCTTGCTTGGAACAAACCCTCGTCAATCTGTTGCATACGCATTTGCTGACGCGGAGACAATCGTCATCGCCGGATCGCAGAATGCTTTGGGTAAGATTATACTCATGGTCGCGGGGAAATAAATGGGCTTGCCCCCACACCTACTTTTGCATCGTGTTTTTACTGCATCTATATATAACGAGCAAAGTCATCCTGTTCGAGAAACATTACATTTTGAGGAACAATCACAAAAACACTATGCAGTGATGCAAAAGTAGGTGTGGGGGCTTGCGTTTACCCCATTTAACACGCTATACTGAATCGCATATATGACAAACATAAACATTTCAAAATATAAAAGTATGCTTCTTGAAGAAAAAGCTCGCATTGAAGACGAGATGAAGGGTATTGCCCACAGAAATCCGGAAATCAAAGGAGATTGGGAGCCATCAGTCCCCGACCTCAACATCCCTACCGCGGATATTAACGATACTGCGGATACCATCACCGCATTTGAAAACAATGCCGCTATTGAAGTAGAGCTTGAAGCGCGTCTCCTAGAAGTGAATTCT
>CAYIHV010000015.1:0-1979 GCA_964363315.1 uncultured Candidatus Saccharibacteria bacterium | reverse complement strand
TTCTCTCGCTCAAATAGAAAACGGCTCGTATGGCATATGCAGAGTATGTAGTGTCCCCATTGAACCTGCGCGCCTTGAGGCAAACCCAGCCGCAAAAACTTGTATCGCACACCGTGAAAATTAGAGTCGTCTTGCAACTCTAATTTTCACGGTGCGAGTAAAAAGTAAAAAGTTTTAAAGTTAAAAGTAACTGCATTTGTACCCAACTTTACAAACTTTATGAACTTTACAAACTTTTAACTCCTCTATGCAATTCTCAAAAATCTATTCCGCGCAAACAGTGGGATTGACATCGCATATTATTGATGTGGAAGCCGACCTTTCGCGAGGACTTCATCATTTCTCTCTCGTTGGACTTCCCAGCGCCTCTGTTGATGAGTCCCGCGATCGCGTAAGCGCGGCAATAAAAAATTCCGGTTTCACTTCTCCAAAGCAGAAAAATCAAAAAATTGTCATCTCGCTCGCTCCCGCTGAGCTTAAAAAGGAGGGTTCGCATTACGACCTCGCCATCGCTCTTGCCTATCTGATGGCAGGGAAAGAAGCGAGTTTCACCCCCGAAGGCAAGCTTTTCCTCGGAGAACTTTCCCTTGATGGCAAACTCCGTCCCATCCGCGGAGTCCTCCTCTTTGCGCAAGGGGCAGAGAAAGCCGGCTTCACTGAGATATTTGTTCCAAAAGAAAATGAATCCGAAGCGTCATTGGTAAAAGGGCTCACCGTCTACGGAGTAAGAACACTCAAGGAAGTCATCAACCATTTTGATAAAGAAAAGACGAGCACCATCACTCCTTGCGCGCAAAGTGATATTTATAAACAACAAAAAGAAGACATGAGCGGAGCAATATTTGACCTTATCCATATCAAAGGACAAGATTTCGCCAAACGCGCGCTCGAAATATCCGCCGCGGGAAAACACAACCTTGCAATGTGGGGGCCGCCGGGCACCGGCAAAACAATGCTTGCTCAATCTTTTTCACGCCTCCTTCCCCCTCTTAAAGAAAAAGAAATATTTGAAGTTACGGGAATTCATTCAGTCGCGGGAACTCTCGGTCGCGGAGAAATAATATCACAACCTCCACTTCGCGCGCCTCATCACACGGCATCATACCCATCGGTCATTGGCGGAGGCGCTATTCCAAAGCCGGGGGAGATCACGCTCGCGCACCGTGGCGTGCTTTTCCTTGACGAATTTCCCGAATTTGACCGCCGGGTCATTGAATCCTTGCGCGAACCGCTTGAAGAAGGGCATATCCGCATCGCAAGGAGCAAAGGGCATGAGAATTTCCCCGCCCGATTTATCCTTCTTGCCGCGATGAATCCTTGCCCCTGCGGGAAATACGGCAGTGAAGAAAGTTGTACCTGTATGCCCAGCACACTCGCAGGGTATCAACGAAAACTTTCGGGGCCTATCGTTGATCGTATTGATTTGTGGGTCAAAGTTTCAAAGATAAACCATAATAAACTTTCTGAAACAAAAAAAGGGGAGTCGAGCGAGGTCGTACGCGCGCGTATTCTCTCTGCGCGCGAAAAACAAAATTCTCGTTTTGCTAATCATCCATCCGGCATATCAACCAATAACGAAATGCGCGCAGGTGACATTGAGCGCTTCATTATCCTCACCCCAAAACTTCGCGCGCTTTTCAATACTTCTGCCGAGCGCCTCAAGCTCTCCCCGCGCGCCTACCACAAAGTTCTCAAGGTTGCTCGCACCATCGCCGACCTTGGACAATCCGAGGACATACAAGAAGAGCATATTCTTGAAGCGCTAGCATACCGACCGACGGAGTTGAGGTAAATTTTAAAAATATAAATTTTCGCGCGCTCCCCATATCCTCAATCATCTTGAGAGGATTTGTCGTGGGGAAATGCTTGGGCGGCACTTCGTGCTGCCACCGAAATGGTCGGCGAATTTGCAAAAAATCAGATTGTGGTGCCCTCAGTAGTCTTGGTCGCCCAAAATTTTTTTAAGGGGCCAAAAAAAA
>CAYIHV010000014.1:0-10515 GCA_964363315.1 uncultured Candidatus Saccharibacteria bacterium | reverse complement strand
GGGGCACTCTCTCTTCGCCCCGTGATGTTCCCCTTAAAATACTGATTTGACATCTTGAGCGTACGGGATACAAGATTCCCTATACCATTCGCAAGGTTAGCATTATAAATTTCTTTAAACTTCTCGCGCGTCAAGTCCCAATCTTCCGTAGGAACCACTTCGCGCGCAAAATAGTAACGCAAAGCATCGAGCCCGTATTCGTTGATAAATTCATAAGGATCGATGACATTACCGATGGACTTTGACATTTTCTTTCCTCCAGAAGTAACAAACCCGTGCGCAAAAATTTCTTGAGGGAGCGGGAGTTTTGCTGAAAGAAGAAGAGCTGGCCATAGGAGCGTATGAAACCGCACAATATCTTTACCAATAACCTGCACATTTGCGGGCCAAAATTCACGAAAATTCGTGTCATCTTTCCCTCCATACCCGAGAGCGGAGAGATAGCTTGCAAGCGCGTCGCACCATACATACATAAATTGAGAAGGATTGCCAGGAACGGGGATACCCCAAGGGATATCCCGTTCCGGACGAGAGATACTCACATCGCTAAGCCCTTCATCAATAAGCGCAATCATTTCATTCGCCTTGTTTGGTGGGGTAATCTTAAGTTTCCCATCATTGATCAATCGCTTGATTTCTGGAGCATACTTTGAAAGTTTAAAGAAGTAATTCTCTTCCGAGATAAATTCGGGTACGATGTTATGATTCGGACACTTGCCAAGGACGAGTTCCTTTTCAGTGATGAATGCCTCGCAGGGAACGCAATAAAGGCCATTATAGGTATCCTTGTAAATATCTCCCGCCTCTTCAAGCGCGCGCCAAAGTTTCTCCGCGCCAGGCCAATGATGTCCTTTATCAGTCGTCCTCACAAAAAAATCATTTGAAATGCCGAGCTTGCCCGTTAATTCTTTAAACTCATCAAACTTGATATCCACGAATGCCTGCGGACCCAAGCCCTCTTTTTGCGCCGCGCGAACAATTTTGTCGCCGTGTTCATCAATACCCGAAACAAAAAAAGTCTTCTCCCCTATGGCACGATGATACCGCGCGAGGATATCCGACAAGACAAGCGAGTAAGCGTGTCCGACATGAAGTCTCGCATTGGCGTAAAAAATAGGCGTAGTAATGTAAAACTTTTTATCCATAGAAGATGCGTCCGTCTCTTTTTGTGTTGCAAACTCAATGATGTCCATCCTAAGCGCGCGCCGCTCTTTTATTTTTTTCAATATCCTCAACAATCTCCATTACTACCGCCATTACTGGGACCGAGATGAGAATTCCGATAAATCCAATGAGCTCATATCCAATAATCAAAGAGAGAATGACGAGAATGGGCGGTATCCCCACGATTTTACGGACAACGAGCGGATAGATGAGATGATTTTCAAATTGTTGAACGAGGAGATAAAATCCAGCGACAATAACCGCAAGACTCACTCCACCGGAGCTAAAAGCGAAAGCGATTCCAGGGATAGCAGAGATGATCGGGCCAAAGACAGGGATAATCTCGAGAAATCCAGCGAGAATTGCGAGAAGGAATGCATATGGTACACCAAAAATCGTAAGTCCCAAGTAAACGAGAACAAAAATAAGGACACCCAAGAGAAGTTGTCCTTTCATCCACTTCCCTATTTTCTCACTTGACCGCTTCCAAAGGTCTATAACATACGCTTCATTATCAAAAGGTACGACTATTTTTAGGAAATTCTCAATACCATTTTTCTGTACTGCAAAATAGAATGATAAGACAATGATAATGAGAAGACTGAAGAGCCCCCCAAAGACAGAGCTGGCGGTGTCAAAGAAACTTTTTGAAGTGCTGAATGCTTTGCCAAAATAAAAGAATAAATCTTGAATGGAAGCCACTTCGGAGACCTGCGTAATAAGCATCTCTCCTCTCTTTATAACACCAGAACCTCCATTGAAATCGCCAAGATTGAGTCCTTGCGCGACAGGAGAAAGTTTTTCTGATAGATCAGTGAATTCAGCGACAAGGAGCGGAGCAAATGCGTAGAAGATGCCGGCGACAATAACCGCCATAAATACATATATAATGAGTACCGCTGGCACGCGCGGTATACGATATCTGCCTAAAAATTCTACCATGGGCTCAATAGAGGATGCCACAATGACCGCCATTACAACAGCCAACACAATATCGCGGAGGACCCAGAAAGCCGCGAGACCGACCACAATGGCGAAAGTTTTTATTATGGTGCCCGAAGTGATGGAGATAATAGTGTCTTTTTGATGAGTCTGCATACGGTATATCTTACCTCATTGCAAACAAATTGGCAAAATGCGACTACTTTATCTTTAAGATTTTTTGAAATTTTAATGAATCCTTAAATGGTCCAATGAGAGCAAGGTTGAGTTTTTTCTCTATAAAAATTTTACGCGCCATATCCATCACTTGACTACTGGTAACCGCGCGAATGCGTCGTTCTTTTTCTTTTGGTGTTTTGATCTCACGGTGAAGCACTTCTTGGATGCCACAATATTCGGCGAGACTGTCCGATGATTCAAGTCCAAGATACATCGTTCCGACCAAATGTTCTTTCACTTTATTGAGTTCATCTTGAGGAACAAGGTCGCTTTTTAATAATGCAAACTCGGCGAGGACTGCCGTGATGACTTCTTCTATGCGATCATTCGCCACACCGGCAGATACCGCAAAGAACCCGTGGTCGGTAAATGTTGAATTACTTGCATTCACATAATACCCCACGCCCATCTCATCTCTGATCTTCCGAAAAAGACGCGACGACATACCGCTCCCTAAAACCCCTGCAAGAACAGAGAGAGTGGGATTTCTCTTGTCGCCGACAGGAAATGAATGTGTGCCAAGTATAAAATGCGATTGATCGGTCTCTTTATGGTGAATTGAAACACGAGGAGTTACCTGCTTCACCATCGTTTTCTTCTTTCCGCCCTTTTTACTGACGGAAACATTTTTAAATTTTTTCGCGATTTCCTTGAATGCCCCTTTCTCATCAACATTGCCCGCAATGACCACGGTTGTCGCCTCTGCAACATAGTGCGCCTTGCGATACAAAACAAAATCACTCCGTTTTATTTTGCGGACATCTTCACGCCTCCCTGATATTGCCCATCCCGCGGGCTGATCACCATAGAGAAGCTCCATCCATACATCGTGAACCTTGCGCGTAGGCAGGTCCTCATACATATTGATCTCATCAACAATGACGCCTTTTTCCTTTTCAATATCTTCCTGTTTAAGAAGGGGGTTGAGATAGAGGTCGGAAACGATATCAAGGAGCTTGGTGAAATCAGTGGCTTTTCCTTTCGTATAATAACCAGTTACCTCCTGTCCCGTAAATGCGTTAGATTCACAACCAAGCCCGTCAAGCTCTTTTGAAATATCTGAAGTATCAGGGCGTTTCACCGTCCCCTTGAAACACATGTGTTCAAGAAAATGCGAGATGCCGTTTTTTTCTTTGGTCTCATATTTTGAACCAGTCTCCACCAAGACGAGTACGGTCACGGTCGGATTGTCCGCCATCGGTATTACAATAGACCTAAGCCCATTTGATAGGATTTTTTTTTTGAATTTCATCCCGTTAGAGATAGGAAACGCTTGAGTCTGTTTTTCAGATAGCGCTTGCCCATTCACGATTTTAAATATAATTCTCTCGACCGAGCGTCTTGTTCATTAAGACATACTTCGTAATAAATAACTTTCCATGATCCCCTACCTTTTGTCCATACTGACCTTCCTTCGTTATGGTCCATCAAGCGTTTCCGTAGATTATTTGTGCTTCCGGTATACTGCATACCTTTATCGTTCTGAATGATGTATACATAATACATAACTGAAGGACCTCTAACGGGATTCATTTTATGAGTTTAACATACATATGTATAAATAAACAAAAGGCCCGTTTGCGCGAGCCTTTTTCAGAAAACGATTACATTACGATGAAAGAAAAAATGCTCTCCCAAATATAGCGGCGAGGAGCAAGCACCACCATTTTTTTGTCTTCTTTATATTGAAGACAAACAGAAACAGTGATACGATAAACAACCAGCCAAATATCATCCTTGCCACCACCATTTGCGCCTCCTTTTGAGATTAGATTATCATCCTCAATACTTCCTTTTTATATATTAGCATCTTTAATAAAACTTGTCAATGCTGTAATGGGTAGACGCTCTTGGACCCCCGTATCGCGATGACGGACAGTAACTGTGTCCCTAAACTCCGGATGCTCTCCGAGCGTATCAAAGTCAATGGTCACGCAAAATGGTGTGCCTATTTCATCTTGACGACGATAACGTTTTCCTATGTTGCCATTATCGTCCCACATAATTTGCGGAATATCTTTCTTGAGCATCTTGTATACTTCACGCGCTTTTCCAACAAGTTCCGGCTTGTTTTTGAGGAGCGGAAAGACCGCTGCTTTAATCGGAGCAAGCGACGGGAGAAGTTTGAGAAATGCGCGTTTATCCCCCCCCAGATCATCTTCAGTGTACGCTTTTGTGAGCACTGCAAGAAGATGACGCCCCACACCGAATGTCGGCTCAAGCACATGAGGTATAAATTTATCATTTGTATTCGGATCTTGGTATGATAAATCAACACCGCTATGCTCTATGTGGTTTTTAAGATCAAAATCAGTGCGGTAAGCAAGCCCTCCTATCTCATCAAATTTTTGCGCATATTTAAAATGAAAATCAATGGTGCGTTTGCTGTAATGGGCGCGCTCCTCATCAGGAATCTCTATTTGTCTTATATCCTCATCTTCAAAGCCGAGGAGCTTAAACCAGTCCATCATCTGTTCCTGCCAATAGACAAACTGTTCTTCCCAATTCCTTTCCTCTATAAAATATTCAAGTTCCATAATCTCAAGCTCGCGAACACGAAAGATGAAGTCGCGAGGAGCAATCTCATTCCTAAAATTACGACCAATCTGCGCAATACCAAAAGGAATCCTTGGGTGATAGGAATCAAGAATATTTTTGAAATTCACAAACATTCCCTGCGCAGTCTCGGGGCGCATATAGACTATTGTGTCGGTGCCATCCACTGACCCGACAGAGGTCTTGAACATCATATTGAACTGTTTAGGCGTAGCGAGCTCGTTACCCTCAGGACTCTTTATTCCTTTCTCTTTGATTGTTGCCCCTATTTGCTCAAGGGACATTCCTGTCGGATCAATGCCAAAGTCCTCAAGCAGATGGTCTGCGCGGTAGCGTTTCTTGGTCTTTACATCCGAGACAAGCGGATCATTAAATCCTCCCACATGCCCACTCGCCTCCCACACTTTTGGATTCATTAAAACAGCAGAATCAATACCATACATATCATCACGAGCATCAACAAAGTACCGCCACCATAAATTCTCTATGTTTTTTTTGAGAGCTACGCCAAGAGTTCCGTAGTCATAAGTTCCCGCGAGTCCCCCATAGATTTCGGACCCTTGATATAAAAAACCGCGTCGCTTGCAAAGCGACACGAGTTTTTCCATTATATCGGTTGAGTATCCTTTAGCCATTCTGGTTTAGGGTTTAGATGGGGGCTTGCCGAAGGCAAGCCCCCCTATTGACTAACACCTATCACCTAAAACCTCCCTATTGTACCACAGTCCCTTGTTTATCGCTAAATTGAGGATCAGAAGAGAGCATAATTTTAACCGGCGATTTGCGTTCCACAATTTCAGTCTTCGTAAAATTATCAAAGACGGTAAGAAGGTTGTCCCCCGTAAGAAATGGCGTCTGCCCAATCTGACTTAAGCTCGGAAGAAAAGAGATTTGAAATGCCGCTTCACGCGTTCCTCCAGAAGGGAGGCGTCCCGCATTCCATACTACAGAGGATTCGCTCTTATTATAGGATATATCTTCTCCATCAGGAGATATCTTTCCAAGCCACTCCACATAGATTGGGATGGTAGTCTTTACAAAGATATTGGAGACATCGTTTGATGTGTTCCTCACTGTCCACACAATAGAATAAGTGGTCTCTTTATCCACAAGAGGAGGCAACGACCCCGTATTAACGAACGGGCCCGAGAAATAGAGTCCGCGCGCCGTGAGATGAATGTCCGTCTCAACTCTCACTTTGCGCGTCATAAAGGTAGTTACATCTTCAGAAACATTCTGCTCGGAAGTGCGTCTGGCGCGCGCTCCAACCTCAATGAGAATTTCTTGGTTTTTAATGATACTCCCCGTATTAACACCAAATATCTTCGGTGAAAAATTGAGACCCATGCGACCACTCGCTCCCGGCTCAACGACAGCAAATCCCGGATACCCCATCTTTTCCCACACAACAGTATCGTCGAATGAACGATAAAAACCGCCTGTTGAAGGAGTTATTGAATATCTATTAAGCGCCATCCCCTTAAGTCTCATCTCAATGATCGCATCAGTAATTTTTGTAGGATTATTATTTTTCCAAGTAATATCTACGCGGACCCCCTTTCCGTAAGGGACTGCGTGTTCGGGTGAATTATCCCCATCAATAGTTAATTCTATCCCCAGAAATGGTCTCTTTATAATCGTAGTCTCATCAACAGTATTATATACAACTCCCATCAGACTATCATCGCGCTTGTCCCTTGTCCCTATTGAAAGCTTGGTTATCTTCTCCTCCCCTTCTTGCCCGCTCATAACACCTACAATCTTTATCGTCCTCTTCTCTTGTGCCGCAATAACATCAATGCTCCAGAGATTATTGCCGTACGAAGGCGCTGGCTCCGCTCTCTTAAATATAAATCCTGAAGGATATTTTGCCTCAAAGAGAAGGTTGTCAGTTGGAGTTTGGTTATTTGATTCAATCCCAACAATCATCTCCACTTCTTGCCCCGAGCTCGCCTCTTTCATCATCGCGAGACTCACCTTTATGGGAGATGATAAAATCTTAATGCTATGTGTCGCAGGTTTCTTTAGGGTGGCGCTTGATCCTGCGAGCCGATATTCAAGAGAGACGACAATTTCTTTCTGCATATTCTCTTCTCCGTAAGCAGAAATCTTTACACTCTCGGTAACTACCTGCCCAGCCCCAATCGTCCCCATAGACTTTATCATTCGAGGAAGTTCTTCTTTTGTATCATCTGAATAAAATCCTGCGGGATATTCTATAAAGAGTGTCGCTTCTTCAATGGGGACTTTATTGTTATTTGAAACGGTAAAGACGGTTTCAAATACCTTTCCCCCGTCAACAGCAACAGGCGAAGAAATGTCAATGACAATATTATCCCCAGAGATGATATTGTCCCCTCTCCACCACAAAAATCCGACCGCAACCGCCACAAAAGCGAAAAAACAAACCGATATCAATGCGAATCTCTTCATCATATGTTGAAATTTTATTTTGCTCATTTTCTCATCAGCAATGTCCTCCGCAAGGCGCGCCGCTTCGCTTTGTTTGTCTCCCCATGCAGATGGCGCTTTCATCCCTTCTTTATGGAGAATCCCGTCATCAACACGGTGAGGTTGAAAATCCTTTGAATAGAGCTCTCTTTCAAGCTCGGCAATTTTACTTTTAGTATCGCCCGACATTGAACTATTATACCATGCAGAAAAAAGATTAATATCATTCCCAATTAACTCTTGCACAAAGAATTCAAAAATTTCTAGCGAGCCGAAGGAAAAATACTGAGGAATATCGGGTCGCCGAGATTAGGGGCGACACCTGTGGACGGGATATTTCGAAGGATTTTTACCAAGGCGTAGCAGAAATTTTTGGGTTATTGTGTATAGGTTAATTGGGGATGGTATAAGTATTTCTCTGCCTACAGATGAGAAGCATTGAGCGCTTCGTTTATTTTAGAGGTAACCTCATCCCTTTCCCCTTCAAACATTTCAAGAATATCAAGTGACCACCCCTCTATCTTTATGGATTGATTATTAAGAATATAGCCCAAATATCCCAACCGCATAAGGATGCGCGCTGTGGCGAGCGTTTCAATGGAAAAGGCAAGTTCATCAGGCAGATTCGTTGATTCAAGAAAATCCGCCAAATTAAAAATATCAGCGAAAAGCTCTTTCTCTTGCCTTTCACCGTGAATCATCCTTGATATAAGGGCGCATAAACGTATAAATATCTTGAAACGCCCTGCGTTTGCTTTGAGTGCGGGGCGAGACACTTCCTCCAGCGCGCTCGTAATACGCCACACTTCACGCCCCTTCACGAGGTCAAGCGTAACCCATGAAAAATCTTGGAGTGAGTAGCGGAGTTTTGACTTTTCCATACGCACCGCCTGGGCGGATGCCCACACAAGCCCCAACTCTTCGGTAAGAATTTTATAGAATCTATTTGACTCTCCAATAGGGATACTGCCGAGGATAAGCCCTCTCGTGTGGTAAATATGATGAGACATGAAAAACGAAAAAATTAAAAATTTCTACTTAATCTTTACTTAACGCTATAGTAAATAAAATACCATCAATACCCGCTGGTTCGCCCAGCACATCCCCAAACACGATTCCCTTCAAAAGTGATATTCTCTTAAGCTCATCTCCAAAATCTTCCACGAGCGAGCGCCCCGCATCGTCAGTTTTAATCGTGAGAATTGCTTTGTCTTGCGGAGTAAGTCCTGTTGTCTTACGAAGCTCTTGCACAGTGCGGGAAAGCTCGCGAAATTGCCCTTCGCGTTTAAGCTCGGGGGTAATAACAGTATCAAGATCCACTTCTTCTCTCATTACATCATCAAACATAACTTCTTTTACATTCACCTCGTCTTTAATAAGTTCGGCATATTCCGTTTTTAGTTTTCCACTTTTAATTTTTAACTTGCTTAGTGGTTGACGCACCTTAATCCCCTTTTGCGCGCGAAATTCCAAAGCAAGGGATACAATCTGTCTTACGCGCTTCATTTCCGAAAGAACATCTTGGTCGGGCTCATTAAGAACAGGCCACGAATCTAAGTGGACACTCTCCTTTTCTCCTCCGACTTCTAAATAAATGTGTTCCGCAATGAATGGCATTATTGGAGCAATGAGTTTCGCAAACTCAATGAATACCTCGCGCGTTGTCTCTATCGCTTGCGCGCGCAGATCCTCATCGTCCGACTTGAACCGTTCGCGTGAACGACGAAGATACCAAGTGGAGAGATCGTCCACAAAAAGCCCGATTGGTTTTATCGCGCGATCAATTTCATACGCATCAAGCGAAGCGGTCATCCAGCGAGCAAGCTCTGCGAGACGAGCGAGGATCCATTGGTCAAGAATATTCCTCTCCATATCTTTTGACTCGCCCTTTTTCGTATGATGGAGCTCATAGAACGAGAGAACATTCAAAAGGCGCATCATCACTTTCTTTACCACTTCATCAACTCCTTTTTCGGAAAAAGCAAAATCCTCCGCGCTGACAAGAGGAGAAGAGAGTAAATAGTACCTCATCGCATCCGCGCCGTAACGATTGATGATATCCTGTGGGTCGGGATAATTTTTAAGCCGCTTTGACATCTTTTGTCCATCTTCAGCAAGAACAAGCCCGCTTACGAGTACATTTTTAAAAGGGGCTTTCCCAAAAAGCCCCACCGAAAGATTCAGCATATTGTAAAACCATCCACGCGTCTGGTCTATTCCCTCGGCAATGAAATTCGCCGGAAAATTCTTTTCAAATAATTTTTTATTCTCAAATGGATAATGGAATTGCGCGTAAGGCATAGACCCAGACTCAAACCAACAATCAAATACATAGGACACGCGGGACATTTCTCCACCACAAGGACAGATGACGGGGACATTGTCGATATACGGGCGGTGCATATCAAATTCATATTCTGCATCATGTGGAAAGAGAACAAACAACACTTCTCTCGCTTCTCCTGTTTTTACAAAATCCTCGTTACCCTCTTTGGTTTCGAGAATCCGATCAACTCCCGCCCCCTCTGCCCCTGCGGTAATCATCCATAGAGGATATTCATGGGTTACGAGTAAAATAGTCTTATCCTGATATTTTTCTTCTAATTCATTCATAAGCTCCATAACCCGACGCTTTACATCAAGAAGATTTTCTCCGTTCTCGGGGCGCTTAAGGAACTTCTCCCGCACCGAAACAAAATACCCTCGGTAGTCATCGATCGACTCCCCATCAAAAACTCCTGTGTCTATTTCCTTGAGCCGTTCGTCAATGATTATTTCTTTTGAACTAAATCCGAGCGTATCTGCAATAATTTCTGCAGTCTGTTTTGTGCGAAGAAAAGGCGAGGTAATGATAATTTGTATTGAATTTTGAGAAAGATGTTGCCCTGTTTCTTTTGCCTCTGCTATCCCCTGTTCCGTAAGTCCACGATTATTACTGGTTGCGATAGTTGAACTGACAATGCGTTTTGTATTACTCTCTGCTTCACCGTGACGCATTGCAAAATATTTATTTCCTGATTTTTTTGTAACGCTTGCAAGCTCCGCGCGCGAACCAAAAACTGACCGTTTTTCGCAAGTGGTACAATTCCATACAGGAAGGGGCGCGCCCCAAAAACGCGAACGAGAAATTGCCCAATCCCGCGCGCCTTCGAGCCATTTTCCAAAACGGCCATCACGCAGATT
>CAYIHV010000013.1:0-10855 GCA_964363315.1 uncultured Candidatus Saccharibacteria bacterium | reverse complement strand
CCGTGATGCGCTTGGTCAATCGTTCCATCATTTTCTCAAGAGATATTACTTTTTTTACCACAACCTTGGGAAGAGCGACTTTTTTAGGAAAACGAAGTATCACATCGCGGAGCGACGCTAAAATGTTTGACGGGGCAATCTCTTCACTCGGAGCGAACACTGCCTCGCGGATATGCGTTTGCCCTTTTGGAAAAGAAATATTCTTCCCAAACATATTTTTTATATGCTGAGAGAGCTCGCGAATCCGTTGATATTCTTTGAGCCGTTCTTCAAGCTCGTGGATGTCTTGCGTTTCCTCGGCGGTCAAGGAAAGCGTCGGAAGAAGCGACTTTGATTTGATGAGAATGAGTGTTGACGCAACAATAAGAAAGTTTGAAACAAAATCCACCGGCAATTTTTCATATTGTTTCAAGTGCGCGATATAGTCGTCCGCAACCTGCGAGAGCGAAATCTCATTAATGAACAGTTTTCTTTTTTCCACAAGGTCAAGCAGGAGCTCCAGCGGTCCCTCAAACCCTTCGGTTTTTATTTGATAGTCAGAGGTCATATGAATTTAATCTTTCTCTCCCTTTAAAATTATTCTCTGATCAAAAGCTCCTCTGTCCTTTACTTTCCTTATTCGCAACTCTTCAACATTTGCATACTCGGGTAATTTTCTCAATGCTTCGATAACCTCTAAAACATCAGCCAACTCTTCTGCGCTACCGTCTTCTGCAAATTCTCCCGCCTCCTCGTGAAGTTTCTTTGCAAGCTCTATTTTATACTCTTGCGGTGAAGCGATTCTTTTTTCGTAAGAAATCCCCTTTTGGTCCAAAATATCTGGGATTTTATCTCTCACTAATTTGTTGTAACTCTCCATATTTTGAAATTATTTCTTCCTTGGAATTGTGATGCCCAGCTCCTGAAGTTGTTCTGCGCTCACCTCCGACGGCGCGTCCATCATGAGGTCGCGCCCTTCACCAGTCTTTGGAAATGCAATTACTTCGCGGATGTTTGGCTCGTTGGTTAGTATTGCTAATAGGCGGTCCAGCCCCCATGCAATACCGCCGTGCGGTGGCGCGCCATAGGAAAATGCGTCAAGGATATGCCCGAAATCTTTCTTAATATTTTCCTCGGTGTATCCCATAATCTCAAGCACCTTCATAAGTGCATCGGGACGATGATTGCGGATACTGCCCCCACCGACCTCAAACCCATTGAGCGCAATGTCATACTGTGTCGCCAAAATATCGCCGATATCTTTTTTCTCCATAAGAGACTCTGCATACTCCGCCTTTGGCGCAGAAAAAGGGTTGTGTGTAAATGTCCATCCACCCTGTTTATCTTTTTCAAAAAACGGAAACTCAATAACCCAGCAAAAAGCAAGGGTGTTTGGATCACTTTTATCTTCACGCAAATCGGGACAATCGTTGCCATATTTTCCCATCGCCTCTCTGTAGGTGATGCGCGGAAATGGAATAGTTTGAATTTTTTTCTCAGGAGTGAGTGTCGTTACAATATCAATCAAAAGTTTTTCATTGAGCGCCATAATCTCCTCTTGCGACGCGAAAGAAAGCTCCATATCAAGCTGGGTAAACTCCGGTTGGCGATCCCCACGCGTATCCTCATCGCGCATACAGCGCGCAATTTGAAAATATTTTTCCATTCCCGCAACCATCAAAAGCTGTTTGTATTGCTGGGGCGACTGCGGAAGCGCATAGAACTTGCCTTGTTCCACGCGCGACGGCACAATATAATCTCGCGCCCCTTCTGGTGTTGATTTGGTGAGAATTGGAGTTTCTGTTTCAATAAAACCTTGCTTGGAAAGAAAATTGCGAATGAAAAGAACGATGTTATGGCGTATCCGCATATTGCGCTGAAGGCGCGGGCGACGGAGGTCAAGGTAGCGATATTTGAGACGAGTTTCCTCCCCTATTTCGTACCCATCGCTCGTCACATCCATTGGCGGAGTTTCTGCTTCGTTCAGCACATCAATCTGTAAAACCTCAAGTTCAATGTCGCCGTTAAAAACATCCGGCTTTATATTTCTCTCTGGACGCTTGTTCACTTGCGCAGTTACCTCCACAACCCACTCTGGACGGACAATCTGCGCGACGGCGAGTGCCTCGGTGTGATTGGGAAGAACGACCGCTTGCACTTTACCACTTACATCACGCAAGTCTAAAAAAACCATTTTCCCTTGGTCGCGACGAACAGCCACCCAGCCGGCAACAGTGACCTCCTTGCCGACATATTCTTTTAAGTCCTTGATGTATATTCGTTTCATAAATCTTTTTGGTTACTAATGTCCGACCTTGCGGGTATTCCCGAAGGTCGGACCTTATTGCTACTAACTAATATTCCCGAAGGTCGGACATTATTGCTACTAACTAATGATAAAGTTTGCTGTCTATCTCCTTGAGGGCGTCAGTATATGTTTTCTCGTCCGCAAGCCGTTCTATGAAATTATATTCTTGGTCGTTTATAAGTTCGTCAAACCGTCTTCCATTTGCGTCAATCCATACCCCCGCAACATCATCCCCGCCCGCTTTTTGTATGAGTTCAATCTGCGCCTTCTGTTTTATTTCAAAAGAATACTGTCTTGGATTGATCCTCTTTTCAGCCCTATCTATGATTTTTTCTAAAAATCCCATGGTATTTTTTATTTCGCTATTTTACTATTTTAATATCAACCCCACTTTCTCCCTCACCTCCTCCATCTTTTTCTTTGCGAGAGAGCGCGCGACCTCTCCCCCTTCGCGCAAAATTTTCAAAACTGCTTCAGGGTCGCGCGCGATTTCATCGTGGCGCGTACGCATCGGCGCAATAAATGCGCGCATATTTTCAAATAAAATATCCTTTGACTCTTTGTATCCGATACCTCCCTCTAAATAACGCTTGCGTACTTCGGGTAAATTCTTCACATTGAGAAGCTCGTGGAAAGCGAACACTTTGCAGGTCGCGGGGTCTTTTGGCTCATCAACTCCTTTTGAGTCAGTTGGGATGCCCATCACCGCCCTGCGAATCTCTTCATCGCTTCCAAAAAGCGGGATAGTGTTACTGTAGCTCTTGCTCATCTTGCGCCCATCGGTACCCATCACGGTTTTTACTTCCTCAAGAATCATCGGTTCGGGAATTTTAAATGTCTCTCCAAAAATGTGATTAAACTTTTTTGCCGTGTCGCGCGCAATCTCAATATGTTGTTTTTGATCAAGCCCTACGGGTATCACATCTGCGCCATAGATGAGAATATCCGCCGCCATCAAAATAGGATAATCAAAAAGTCCAACATTTACTTCTTTATTTTTTGCCTCAGCGTCCTTAAACGCGTGCGCGCGTGAAAGATACGGAACGGTGGTGATTGTATTAAAAATCCATGCAAGCTCGGTTACCTCTGGAACATCGGACTGGAGAAAGAGTGTTGTTTTTTTTGGGTCAAGACCGATGGCGAGATAATCCATCGCTACGCCAAGGGTGAGTTTTTTAAGGAGCGCGCCGTCTGATACGCTGGTTAGCGCATGATAATTGGCAATAAAAATGAAAGGATTATATGCATCCTGAAAATCAACAAATTGGCGCATTGCGCCAAAATAATTGCCAATATGCACCGTTCCTGTCGGCTTTACCCCTGAAAGCAATGTTTTCTTCATTTCTCTATATTACCAGAAAAACACGGGGGGACAAAATGATTTAAGGATTTTCCTTTCGATTCTCCCTACCCGCTACAAAAATATACTGCTCAAATGCTCCGCATTTGCTCCGTTATTTTTGTGCAACCAATTTCTTAGATTGTACTCAATCTGTTGAAATTGCAGTCCTGTGCGGGTAGGGAGAATCTCCCGCGACTCAAAATTTTTCGTCAAAAATTTTGGTCTGGGCACCAGCTCGCTTGTTTTTTCTACTGAAAAAACATGGCTCCGCTGTTCGATTCTCCACATAAGGCGCGCAGGCGCCTTATTCTACCCGCACAATAAAAGCCCTTAAGGGGCTTTTATTGTGCGGGTAGGGAGAATCGAACTCCCGTCCATTGCTTGGGAAGCAATAGTCCTACCACTGAACGACACCCGCAAAAAACTAAGTACCTATCCACCATTAGGTGCTAAACATCCCTTTCCACTCTATTGAAAGAAGGAAAGGAGTCGTGCCCAAAAACTTTGTCCTCCCGCCGTTTCATCATCTTTACCTTTTTTATCATTCTCGTCAATCACCACGACAATCTCTTCTCCTGGGTGTGCTACGGGAAACCAACGCCGTATCTCTTCCTCAACACCACGGTCACTCTTGAGTCGCTCTATGTTTTTTACAAGCTCCACTGTGTGTGTTTCCATTTCAGCAAGCTCTTGCATCGCTTTCTCTTTTTCTCCGCGCGCGCGCATCGCTTTGTCGTAGATTTGCCATGTCCCGCGAGAGACAAGCGCGAGAGCTGTCAAAAGAAGCGCAAGTGTTACCTTTGAATAGAGTATTTTGCGAAATTTTTTACGCTCTTGAAATAACGACATCTTTCTTGTAGTATATCTAAGCACGATAAAAAAGTCGAAAATCAACCCAGAAACCCCATTTTAATATTTAATCTATAATGTTCGACAAAAAATACAAAAAATACTGGAATACATTTGGTGTCGTCGTTGCGGTACTCGTTGCCGTAAGTATGATACTCCTTTACGCGGCACCGAGCCTATCCTAAAGGAAAAACTGAAAACGAAAAGTGAAAAAGGAAGGGTGCATTTTAGATTTTACATTGTATTTCTTCATTTTTAATTTTTCGTTTTTCATTTTATTCTCCTTTCACCATCTTCAAGAACACTTCGTGGGGAATGTCCACGGATCCTTGCGCTTTGAGTTTTTTCTTTCCTTTCTTCTGCTTTTCCCAAAGTTTCTTCTTACGCGAAATATCTCCTCCATACAAGTACCCCGCCACATCTTTTTTCACCGCAGAGAGCGTTCGTGACGAGATGATGCGCCCGAGTCCCACTCCTTGTATCTTTACTGAGAAAAGTTGTCGCGGAAGAACACTGTGCAATCTTTCCACCATACTTTCAGCTTCTTTTTCTATTCGTCTGCGTGACACTATTTTTGAAAATGCGGGGACTATTTCCTCGGCAACAAGAATATCTAGTCGCGCAACATCCGCAGACCGAAGTCCGATGATCTCGTATGCGAGCGATGCAAACCCCGATGAGACACTTTTTAAATTATCAAAAAAATTACGCATCAGCTCGCGGAGGGGCATCTCAAGGATTACCATCGTACGATTGTCTCCAAAGAGTTCAGTTGATATTACCACGGCTTCGTGGTCATAAATCAGCGTCATAAGAGGACTCACATATTGAGGAGGGGTAATGATTTTTACTTTTGCCCACGGCTCAAATATCTCACTCGTACTTCCATAATCAGGGAAAAGGTGTGGGGAATAAATAATTTTATGCTCACCTGATTTTGCAAAATCACCTCGCGTAGTGTCCATTGAAGCGCGAGAACCTCTCATCTCTACTTCATAAATAATAGACGGCGTTGTTACAATAAGCTCTAGGTCAAACTCGCGACGAAGACGCTCGTTCACAATCTCCATATGAAGCATTCCCAAAAAACCACAGCGGAATCCTCTCCCGAGGACACCCGACGCTTCTTCCTCAAACATAAGAGAGGAATCAGATAAACGCAATATCTCAAGCGACTGTTTAAGAGTCATAAAATCGTCAGCATCTTCGGGGTAAACAGAAGCCCATACCACGGGTTGCGGTCTCATATATCCGGGAAGAGCGGGGAGTGTGCTCTTTTGTTCAAGAATAGTATCCCCAACAAAAATGACTCCCGGCTTTTTAATTCCCGTCAAAATATATCCGATTTCTCCCGCGGAAATCGTTTCCGTATCAACCATATCAGGATGAAAAATCCCTACGCCAAGAGCGCAAAATTTTTCATTCGCTTGAGAAAAAGCCAATGTATCATTCCTTGAAATACTCCCATCAAGGACGCGCACATACACGATAATTCCCTTATGCGTTGAATATCCAAAATCAAATACAAGCGCGCGAAAATTGCCCGCAGTGCCGAGGTCTGATACAGGAGTAGGAATTTGCTCAATAATAGCGCCAAGGATTTCTGTAACCCCCTGCCCTGTTTTTCCTGACACCTCAAACACTTCACTTGAGTCAATATCAAGAAGCTTTGCAACCTCTTCTTTGACCTCTGCAATGCGCGCAATAGGTGAGTCTATCTTACTCACTGCGGGAATGATAATGAGTCCTTCCTCACGCGCCATAGCAAGCACCGAGAGCGTCTGCGCTTGCACCCCCTGTGTCGCATCCACCAGAAGAATAGCCCCCTCAACGGCTTTCATAGCGCGCGAAACTTCATATGAAAAATCAATATGCCCCGGTGTGTCAATCAGATTCAAAATATACTGCGCGCCTTTATAGGTGTGTTCCATTCGAACAGGTTGCATTTTGATGGTAATCCCCCGCTCCCGCTCAAGCTCCATTGAATCCAGCACCTGCTCTTTCATCTTGCGCGCCTCCACCGTATGCGTTACTTCAAGCATACGGTCAGACAAAGTGGACTTGCCATGGTCAATATGAGCGATAATAGAGAAATTGCGAATGTGTTTGAGCTCCATAGAAAATTAAAAACTGAAGACTAAAAATAATCGGGTTTTTGTTTTTATTTTTTTGTTTATTCTCCCCTTATACCATCCTCTCCTTATCTGGAATAATTATATTCACCTTCCAGAATTTATGACGAAGAGCGGCGCGGATACCTTTGATTTCTGCATTCCCCATAAGTTCAAGGATAAGCCACCAAGTGAGGATGCCGGCAATCCCCGCAATAAAACCCTGCAAGAAGACATTTTTGAGTGTATCGAGTTTTAAATAAAGTCCAAGAACCTCGAGAAACTCATAGGTAACGAGACCCGCAAAGAGAGCGCTTAATGAGCCCTGCATTAAAGTATTTTTAATAGGCAGAAGAAACTTGCCGAACCTGCGGCGAAAGAAATAGATGAGAAGAGTAACATTAATAATCATCCCTATTGAATATGCAAGCGGGAGCATTAGGATTTTTGAACCGGTAATTCCGTCTACGCGAAGAAGTGATTCAATAAAATATTGAAATGCAGGCATATGGGAATACCATGTCATAAGCTCGTACCCCCCCACAATAATAACCAATGATGAGAATATATTCACTCCAAGAGGAATTGAATTGTTCCCTGTCGCGTAAAAACCACGAACAAAAAGTAAAGCGACAGACTGCGCAACAATGGAAACCATAAAGATTGCTAAGCACGCCGCGGTGAGCCGTGTTGCCGTCCAACCAAATGATCCGGAACCAAGGATAACGCGGACTATCTGCGCGCGAAGGACAATAAAAAGAACGAGGACGGGAATTGACCAAAAGATGATGTGTTGCGTGGCGGTAAGTATTTGTTCGCGAAATTTTGTCATATCATCAACAATAAAATGCTTTGAAAGTGACGGGAACGCGGCAGTCGCATAACTCACTCCAATAATAGCGAGAGGAACCGACTGAAGATTTGTGGCAAAATTGAGGATCGTGACAGAACCACTCTCCATCCATGCGGCAAAAATGACCATTACCGTAAGAGTAATCTGATTTGCCGAAAGTCCTATCGTGCGAGGGAGGGAAACATAAATGACTTCCCAAATATCTTTCAGGGATGGAAAGGATGATATTTCAAGTACGAACCCATTGCGGGAACTCGTATAAAAATGCACGAAGAAATGAAAGAACGCGCCGAGTACAACACCCCACGCGAGCCCGTCGGAGCCGAAAGAGGGGTAAAAAAAAAGCGCGCCGATAATGATACCGAAATTATAAAGGAGTGGAGCTAGCGCAACCGCAAAAAACTTATGGAGCATTTGTGTCACACTCCCCAAAAGATTGGATAGACCAAGGAAGATTGGGGAAAGGAGAAGTATCCTTGTCATCCGAATAAGACTCTGTCCCTCATCGCCGATGAAATTTGGAAAAAGTTTGGGCAAAATCACCGGTGTCATGATAAAGAGAACAATACTCACAATGATAAGAACCATAAAAAACACAGTGAATACATCTTTTAAAAACTTCTGCGCGCGAGCATCGCTCTCTGCCGCATATTTGGTAAGGATGGGGATAAGCACAAGCGCAGACATAAAAGAAGCTACGGTCGCGAATACAAGATCGGGAATATCAAATGACGCATAATAGATATCAAGAATCTTCCCAGCCCCAAAGAGGTGCGCAAGAACTCGGTCGCGGAAAAGCGCAAGAATCTGTGAAGAAAAAGTGAAGATTCCGATAAGAAATGCCGCTTCGTGGAGTCCGTTCCACTCGCGGTTAAGATTGAAGAGAGAGAGAATTTTCTTACCCATATTGTCTAGAGTATACTCGCGAAACTGTCCCGATGCAAATTTTATCCGCGCATAAATATAATAAAGAACCGCCCTTTAATAAGAAAGTCGCGGGCTTTTCCCCGCGACTTTCTTATACCTGTATCTATAAGCCGAATTCTGTCCCCCAAAAAGGGTGGGTGATCATTTATCTAGGCGATGAGTTGCCTCATCGCTCAAGCGGCACTTCGCACGCGAAGCGTGCGCGAGTTTGTAAAGTAAAAAGTTTATAAAGTTTGTAAAGTAAAATGCAAATGCATTCGACTTTATGAACTTTATAACTTTATGAACTTTATAACTTGTGCGCGCTTCGCGTGCGACACGGCCTTGCACTCAAGTAAGGATTTTGCCGTTTCACCCCTTGTATTGCTACAAAGGATTACCCAGCACCTATTTTGTACACAAACACACAAATGAACAATCCGGTATGCAATTATTACTTTATCTGCATAATACTGCTCATGTACAAAATAGGTGCTGGGTACCTCTTTCTTTCGTCTGAGGCGTCACTGCTCGCACCTCTCGGATTGTTCCGGACGGGCGTTACCCGCTACCCTTCTGCTTAATTTTAACCAAGCAAGTGTTCGGACTTTCCTCCCCTGTTTTATCAAGAGCGATCACCTGATACAGGTTTATATATTATATCATAAATTTTAGATAAAGACAAATCAATTTTACCTACAAATCCCATAAAGCAAAAACCCATTGCATTTCAATGGGTTTTTGTAGAAAGCAAAGTTATTTTGCTTTTGCTTTTTTAGGTTTCTTTTTCTCTTTATGAGCATCTCTTGTCTTTGCCATAGTGTTGTAAACCTACAACATACAACTTACTACTTACAACGGATGCCTTGCCCCCACACCCGCATTTGTTGTTTGTCGTCAGTTGTTAGTTGTTCAATTATGATTGATAAAAAAATCGACTTACTTAATATATTACCAACTTCTATATGAGTAAGCAACAAGATTAAGCTATCTCACATACTCCCGACACACACGCCAGCTCCCTAGAACCCTGAGTGAAGTCTTCTTTCTCATAACTTACAATCTTCGAAAAATCAATATGCGGGAATTTTTTGACCATCTCTTCGTATTTCTCTTTGGTAATCTCTTCGTAGGGAGCAAGACGATATACATGATTAGAGCGAGGGAGAAACGATAAACCGCCAATCATATCCCAATTCTCGTAGAGCCAGTTAGCGACGGCAATCCATTCTTCCTCCCCCACCGAAATAGTAACCGAAGGGTTATGCTCGGTATAATTTTCTTTAACCATTTTCCAATATTCGAGTTGTTCAATTGCCGATTGGTCATCTTTGTATATGGATTTCTCTGGAGCTTTTACGGGGAATTCAAAGACATAGGTTATTGCAGAATCCATTGACTGACCAACCTCTGGGTGATACGGGACTCCCTGATCTTTCATCATCTTAAACAAATTATCGGTTGCCGCGATACGGATACGACGAATATAATACTGTGAATGGCGCGGGTGCATTCCCGAAGATGCGTCTACAAGTTGAGACACAGTGCCTGATGGCTTGACTGCAGTAACAGCAGATGAGGCATTGATGCCAAATCGTTTTGCATATTCTTTATTTACCCTGATCACTTCATCTCGGAGATTAGACATAACTTTAGGATTACGGACAGCTTTACAATCCCATTGTCCCGTAATAGAAACGCCCAACAATCGCTCTTCTTCACAATGCTCCTTCCATTCTTTTGAAAGATATCCAAAATTAGTGAGGGTGGATTGATATGTGCCAAGAATAGTCGCCACGCGGGCTTTTTTCAAAAGAGAAGCTTCCGTGTCTTCTGCGCGCGCAACGATCTCCGAGAGGTTGCAAAATTGCTTTGACTTCAAGATAATTTCACCGCAAGGATTTACCCCACAGGTGTCAAAGTCTTTTTCAATGGTCTTCCACCTCCGCGCTGGCACTTGTTTGGAAAGCGATCCTCTATTAAAAATGCCCCGTTCCCCTGACCCTCCTTTCATAAGAGAAACCCATTCATCGAGAAATTCGGCATTTGAGGGCTTTTGCCAATATACCGCAGAGTTATTTGCCAGCATTCGATGGGGCTCTTTAAGGTAAAATTGCCCATCTTTTGAGTGGCGCATATCACTATCGTCGAGATCCGAAAGAGAAATCAACGAACTCCTGCGTACACCGCCGGAAACAACGACTTCTCCTATTTTGCAAATGATATCATGGAGGTCTAAGTTTGAAAGACGACGCCCTTGTTTTTTCAAAATGCGTTCCCGCGAAAAGTCAATAAGTGAGATGAGGGGTTCGGGACCGGAACTTTTCCCTCCCATCGTAACCAAACGCGCTCCTGCGGGACGGAGTTTTGAATAATCAAATTTAATATCCATTCCATCAAACCATGTGTTGAGTCCGAGCACATAGGCATCAGCCCATCCCTCTTTGCTATCTAGAACGGTATGTGCAGGAGTCATTTTACCTGTCTGTTTTTTAATTTGGGGGAAC
>CAYIHV010000012.1:0-11054 GCA_964363315.1 uncultured Candidatus Saccharibacteria bacterium | reverse complement strand
TTTATAATACGAGACGAGATTATCTTGCCATCATTCGAAAATAATATTTGACTCCAGATTATATTTTCTCGTTTCTAAAACAAGAGATTCTTTTTTAGAACCGCTCCCCACAATAATGAGTCCGACCCGTGGGTACTTTTGAATAATCTCATTCATTGCCTCAATGGCAAGTCCTATGTTCTTCTCAGGCGACAAACGAGATGCCATAAAAATATGTTTTTCAAATTGAGGGTACTTTTTCTTCAGGTTATGAGTTATAGGGATACTCGAAATGGCTGTTGTATCAATGAAAATAGGGAGAACAGAAACAACTGACAACTGACAACTGACAACTGACAACGAGGACTTAATGCGCTCGGATACGACACGAATAGCGTCCGCGTGAGGAATGAGAAATCTTGCAAAGAAAACGCGCGCGCGGTTTATGAATGACTCTCCTTTAAAATAAGGGCTCATCATATCAGTATGGATTTGGAGATGAAATTTTGCTTTGAGGATACGCGAAATGATATATGCTGTGAATCCTGTTTCAAAAGGATCTTGCGCAGACACAACATCAATAACAATACCGCGGCGGTTAATCGCACAAGCGACAAAGACCGCTCTTAATATATACCCCAAGCGCGTTCTGGTATTGGTAGGATAGATGAAAATATTTGGCTGGAATGATTCATCTTTAAACCCGCTCGATCTCTTTGCAAAGACAATGACATGAAGCTCCTCCACAAGTCTCCCATACTCAAGTAACCGCGACCTAACCGCGCTCCCCGGTTCAAATATTTTTCTATCTAATGAAATTGATAGGATTTTCATCCCGTTAGAAGTTTCCTCCGATTAGCTGGTAATGATTAAAATTGAACATGTTGTTTAAATACCTGTTACTTCTAACGGGATTCATATAAGCTCGTGGACAAGATTTTTGAGCATTCGCTCATTGCTAAATTCTTTTACTCTTTCTTGCGCATTTTTGATAATACTGTTCCTTAACACGCTATCTGCGCAGAGAACTTCAACCGCCTTTTCCAAAAATACCAAATCATTGTACGGCACTAAAATACCCGTCTTATTGTCCTCTATAATCTCTGTATTCCCCCCAGCGGGAGTGGTAATGACCGGGGTTCCCAGCGTCATTACTTCAAGAATCTGATGAGAAAATCCTTCATACGCGGTATTAAGCGCAAAAACATCGCTTGCTTTAATATATTCAAAAAGTTTTTCTTGAGAAAGTTTTCCCAAGAGAACAATATTTGATTCAAGCCCAAGCTCTGCAATTTTATTCTTCAATGTTTCTCTGTCGGGGCCATCGCCCGCAATGAAAAGCGTCGTTTCTGGATTGCGTTTCAAGAGAGTTGGCATCGTCTCAATAAGCAGAGCAAACCCCTTCCACGGAACAAGACGACCGATTGAAATGATACACCACCCGTTCATACCAAATATCTTGCGGAGGGTTTCCTTATCCTCTCGTATGGACGGAGGGTTGAAACCATTATAGATCACCACAATCTTCTCTTCTTTTATTCCCCACAAGGTAACTATCTTTTTTAAATATTCACTCGGGACAATAATTTTTCTTGCTCCTCGCGCGACGCTTCGCTCAATCTTTTTCCTTATTTCAGTTTTCCAGTCAAGTTTCTTGTTTTGAAACTCTTCAAGTGACAATGTTTGGTCACTCGTATTTTCAATTTGAAATTGCTCCCACGCATAATCCCCCACCACTTTGAGATAAAACTTTTTGCGAAGAATTTTTGCCACACAAAACGCAGGAAGTCCGACGGATACAGGATCCTGCGCGTAAATAATATCGGTAAAAAATCCTCGCCAAAGAATGTTGAAAAAATACGCGAGATGACGAATAGCTTTGGGCAGTTTTAAAAATTTTCCAAAATTTACCACCTCAACAGAAAATCCTCTCTGGGGAAGCTCGTCAACCAGAAGTTTGCTGTAGGACGCAGGTCCGCCAATCTGCGGAGGGAAAATGCCTGTTGCAATGAGGATTCTCATAAAAATACTAATTGGCGACAAAGAAATTATCTCACCGCGAACAATCTCTCAAACACCTTTTCGGACATTTCTTCCACAATCAAACTCCAATCATATTTCTTTACCACCAAAGTATGCCCATTGGTAAAGAGCTTCATCGCAAGCGTGTGGTCTTCAAGAAGACGATTCACCTGCCTTGCGATACTTGCCGGGTCGTCAACAGAAGCAAAGAGGCCTGTTGGTTCATGATCGGGATTTGTGTCGGGGTCAAAAAGAAAATCAGGAATGCCTCCAACGGGAGTTGCGATCACGGGAAGCCCTGCCGCCATCGCTTCAAGGAATGAGTTTCCGAGACCCTCTGAACGAGACGGGCGAATGAATATATCTGAAATTTTGAGGTATTTAGGCATCTCAGTATGCAAAACTTGCCCTATAAAATGCACGCGGTCAGAAACACCGAGTTTGTGCGCGAGAATATGGAGCATCTCTTCGTCGGGACCTATTCCTAAGACCAAGAACTTTATGTGTTCTCCGAGCATAGGGAGCGCGCGAATAACTTCATCAACCGCATTTTTCCTTACCATACGAGAAGTAGTGATGAGGAATTTATCTCCCTCTTTTTTACCAAGTTTTTGTTTAAGGAGAAAAAGTTCCCCTTCTGGGTACTCTTGCGCAAAGTGCGCGATATTCACGGCGTTAGGAATTATTTCAAGCGGACCGGCATATCCGATGTCGCGCGCAAAATCCGCAAGATAATGCGATATTACCTGTATAAAATCTGCATGAGTAAATATGCGGCGAAAAAGCGGGTAGACAAAACGAACACGATGTTTGATATACGAGATAGGATCTCCCTCTTGCAAAGTGAGCAAATAACGAACTCTTGGAAAATATACCTTGAAAAAGAGCGCGGTGAACCCTGCATAATTTGCCATCATTGCCCATATGCCATCGTAAGGATCTTTGCGATGAAGCGCGCGCGCTTTCATAAAAGCGAGAAAAGGAAACAGATATTTATTGAGAGAAAGCGGGAATTTGCCGAGATCGGAGATAGATGGATCTATCCCCGTAATCCCGATGCGATGCACATTAATATTTCCTATTCGTTCAAAAGGAGGCAGATCCCTATTAAAACGAAGGGTGATCATATCAAAAGAAAAATCTTTGGTAGCGATACGATCGGTAATCTCTTTAATAGCGACTTCCGCGCCACCAACCACATCGGGATAATAGACGAGGGAAAAAATCAAAATTCGTTTCATAATAAGGTCAAAATTAAACATTCCCAAACATAGAATCCATCATATCACGATTAGTGTCAGCTCGCCACCCTGCGAAGAGAGATATCCTTTCATATATTCGTCTCAAAAAGGAAGTTCTCTTTGCGGTTGTGCCGTTTCCTGGTCCTCTCCTTCCTTATTGGTGTTATCTTCTATTATCTCATAGTCATCGACAGAATCTGTTTTTCCACGACCTCGAGAAAAGCGAAACCCGATAAAAGCAACCGCCCCAAAAGATCCTACTCCCAGATACCAGAACCACCTTCTCTCCTCTTCTGCGGGAGCAAGAGTATTAGAATGGATAAAAGGGTCAGAGAGTGTATTCAATACGGAAGCCGCTTGCTCTCCTTTTTGAGAGCCACGGAGTTGCGGAGCGGGAGTTGGAGTAGATTGTCTTGAGATTATTTTTCCTGAAGATTCTTCAAAAGGAATGCCTGTCGCTGGCGCTGGCGAAATCTTTTCTTGATACAGCATAACCAATGTGCCGTTAGGGAAATAGAGTGAGGGAGAAATACCAAGAGGGGCAATGAGCCCTGTAACCTCGGAAGGGAATGGAACGGTTTTACGCGCGCCCAAGATAGTATTTTGGGGGAATAAAAAATTTTTGTCCGTCGCGCTTATCCTCCATCCAGAAATATCTATTTCATTATCTCCTTGATTCTCTATTGAAAAAAAAGAGTGGGCGCTGTCACCTCCCGTGCGGAGTATTAATTTTGGGGTACTCACCACCACGCGAACACGCGCAGATGCGGAATAATATCCCGACGATACTTCAAGCACAACAATATATTCTCCGGGATAATAATAGATATGGGAAACACTTTGCCCTTCTTCTCTCGCCCCGTCTCCAAACGACCATGCCATGCGCGCATTTTCAATCGGTTCTCTTTTAAAACCCAAGACTTTCCCTGAGAAGACAATGGGGGCTCCCGCAAGAGCGACACGGTTCACTCCACCCGCATTAGCTATTATTTGTGGCTCAATAGGAAAATTGGATAAAGCCAAAAGCGAAGAGGGTGTTTGGGTAGACGCTGGAAAGGATGATTGCGAGGAGGGCACACCCTGTGAGGAAATATTGTTATTACTCGCAATGGGTGTTGGCGTATTGATTACCCATTCGCTCGCGGATATTTTCTGATAGCTTTTCCCATCATCAATAGCCGTCCATTCCACCTGATCGCTATCTTCTCCTTTTGAATCTCGTATGCGAACCGTGTTCGCTTCAGTAAGCGTTAGGTTATCTATGATAATATCAGATTTCTCTAATTGACCGCGAGAAATAACGAAATAACCATCCGCCTTGATTATTCTATCCTTAAACTGAGTGCTGGTAACCAAAGAACTGAAACTGCTCCCCGTAGCGGTTTTCCTTTGAATATACCAACCGGTTAAATCAACATCGGAGTCGCCGGAATTATACAACTCTATAAATCTTTCACTTATCGGTGAAATCTGAATTTCATTGAATACCACATTGGCAGAAACATTTCGCGCAAAAAATATGAGCAGAAGTATAAAAAGAGAACGCATAATCATAATTTTTTCATTTTTCGTTTTTAATTTTCCCGCCTGCCATCGCCTGACTGTTCCTTTTGAGCGACAGGCAGTGGCGGGCAGGTCGTTTTATTATACCATCCACCATTTTTTCTCGAAATCACAGCCGAAATTTTTGGGTTATTGCGCATAGGTTATTTGTGGATGGTATCAATCTTCCCCTCTCAAAATCGCCGTGAGAACATCTTCGGGAACTTCTCTGATCTTTTGTTCTCCTTGCTCCTTTTCTTTTTCTTTAGGTAGGGTATCTTCTGCGCGTGTTTTTTCTCTATAAGGCGACGGGGGTTGCGGGGTATCCGCTTTTTCTTTCTTCTCTTTTTTCTCTTGCAATATTGAAGCAAGGGCGTCTTTTAATTCATTCAAATTACCGTTATCAAGACTCTTGGGAGGAGGAATGCTGGCTATTGGCTTCTCTTTCAAGAGCGTAGCGAGTGGCAAACTTTCTGTTATTTCTTTTTGTGTTTCTCTGGGGGTGCTCGCTATTTCTGTATCTTTTGTAAGATTCTTAAACGCTTGAGCAAAAGGTTTTTCGGTCTTCTCAATTCTAGGAGAAACGGGCGGACGCGGAGGAGGAGTGTGTGAAGGTTGATATTTTTGAGGAAGCGCTATTGCTGTTCCCCCCTCTTCTTTGCGATGCTGTGGGAATGGTCGCGCAGGGTATTCTTTGTTTTGTTTTTGGAAAGACTGCGGAGAAGGTCGGTTTTCCTTGCGCGCATTGAAAGGAGAGTTATTCCCGTTCTGAGACGGAGAAACACTGACAGTATTTTCAATGGAGGGTATATACCATGCATTAATACCCTCTTCAACTTTTTGCCGTGGGTGCGCATAGAGCTCGCGAGAAGACAAGATGACCTCGTCCTTGCTTGATTTTGTCGGTGGCAAAATGGGTGGCATGGTAACCGAAGAGAACGGATGCGAAGCAACCCCGTCAATCATTAATTTTAAATAAATTTGCGTAAAGCCGAGATTCACCATATCCTCAGCGGTAAATACCGGAGCATATTCTTTTTCAAGATGCTCAGCATCTGTTGCTCCAACACGAAACATTACCTGCGTTCCCACATTGCCAAAAACCGCCGCCGTCACTTCCTCGGACATCTGTTCAATATATTGATGCGCCATAATGAGCGCGAGTCTGTATTTGCGCGCCTCGGACAAAATATTTGCAAACGACTCATTTGCAAAAGACTGAAACTCATCAACATACAGATAAAAATTAGGAAGTTTTCTAAGCTCGCTCTCGGCAAGATCCGCGCGCGACATTGCAGAGAGGTATATCTTGGTGATAATCATACTCCCCAAAAGATTGGCATTACCCTCCCCCACTTGTCCCTTTGAAAGATTGACGATGAGAATCTTTCGCTCATCCATTATTTTGCGCAAATCAAAACTTGAATGCGGTTGCCCGATGATATTTCTGATGAGGGGGTTTGAGGTGAATTGACCGATCTTGTTTTGTATCGCCGGGGTCGCCTCCGCCGCATATTTTTCAGAATATTTCGCATACTCATCAACCCAAAATGATTTCACCGATGGGTCTTTGATATTGTCCACCACCTTCTTGCGATATGCTTTATCGGCGAGCATACGGTTTACCCCAAGGAGTGTAGCGTCGGGGTATTCAAGGAGAGCGAGGAGTACATTGGAAAGAATATACTCCATACGTGCTGACCATGCGTCAACCCAAATCTTTTTAAATACACTCATCAGTCCGTTGGCAACAAGGTGTCTTTTATCGGGGCCAATATCCTCCATAATATTAAAGGAGATGGGATTTTCCATATCAAAGGGAGCGAAATAGATGACATCCTTCACGCGCTCGGGTGGAATATATTCAAGAAGAAGCGCCGCCGACTTGCCGTGCGGGTCAATGAAAGCGAACCCTTCGCCATTTTTAATATCCTGCACGGCCATATTTTCAATCATCGTCGATTTCCCCATACCGGTCTTGCCGATAATATACATATGGCGCGTGCGGTCCTCGGCCTTGATGCCAAACGGGATACGCTTATTCCTGCGGTCTGTCTCCGCAAAATAGGTGATGCGGTTTTTATCGTAGAGGTACATGGATTAGGTGTTAGTTTTTAGGTGTTAGGAATATAGCTATGCCCCAACTCTATGTTCACCTCTTAGTATATCGCGGAGTGGCGCAAAAAAACAGGTGGCGATTGGCTTTGCCAATCGCCCCCTGTTTTTTTACTTTCCATCCCGTGTGAGCATCGTAAGGATAAGCCCGATCATTTTGTCTCTGTGTGCGGGGTCGCTTTCAGCGACAAGGAGAGTGATCGCGGTGAGGGCAGGCGGTGTGATGCGTGTTGTATCAAGCACTTTTGCTTTTGCAAGAAACCACACAAAAGCGTATGCGCCACTTCGTTTATTACCGTCAATAAATGGGTGATTTTTTATAATAAAATATAAAAGATGCGCCGCCTTTTCCTCGACGGTCGGGTATGCATCGCTACCACCAAATGCCTGCATCACATTGCCGACAATTCCCGCCGTGCTCCCCCGCTCGCGCTCGGTCGCGAAAAGTTCGGTCGCCTCACCTCTTGTAATAAGCGAATCTTTTAGTATCGCGAGGTCGTTTGCAAATGTTTCTGCCGTAATTTTCACAGACTTCTTCGTTACGCCTTTTGTCGCAAGAGTATCCTTGTCATAGGCATCAAGAGAAAGCCATGTGTCGGCAAAAAGCGTCACGAGTTCGAGAATATCCTTGGTGTCCGCCATCACGCCAGCAGGAAGCAATGCCTTCACATCCGCAACCGCCTGCAAAAATACATCATAATTTTTAGCAATGCGGGATTTATTTATCGTGTAGCCATCGACCAAATGCTTACGCAAGATACTCGTTGCCCACTGACGGAAAGCAGTTGCTTGTTGTGAGTTTACTCGGTAGCCAACTGATAAAATTGCATCAAGGTTATAAAATTTTACCTTATACTTCTTGCCATCTGTGGCAGTTGTCAAGAAATCCTTTACAACTGAATTCTGGTCTAGTTCTTTATTTTTAAAGATATTTTTAAAATGGAGACTAATGTTTTGCTTCGTAGTGTTAAAAAGCTCTGCAATTTGATCTTGTGTTGCCCACACAGTCTCCCTACCAAAATCCCCCCGAAGCTCAATAGCTCCAGACTTCGCCTGGTAGATGACAGCCTCTTTTTTTGGTTTTCGTGACTTCATTATTTATTGATCTAAGTATATCACGACAAAGAAAAACAAATGAAAAGTTCAAAATTAAACCCCCCGGTCCATACAATGGCTCGGGGGGTGGGATCGGGTCAGTAATTACTTGGGAACAACCAGAAACCTTGAACCAGTACGAAATGTGTGATGGGAGCGGACAACGAATAACACGCGCTTGCCATCATGACGCTCCAGAAGAGGGGTTTGCTGATACCCATCCATAGAGTACTTGCTTCCGAGGGCAATGAGGGAATTCTTCTTTTGGTGAGACGGGTAAGTGGTGCCGTACTGGATGAGCTCCTCATAGATGAGTGGTCGCACACCAAGGGCGGACATCTCCGCAAGTGCTTCATATATCTTGATGTGCCTGTCGAACTTCATGATTATTACATGGAGTTCTGTAGGAGACAGGATGATATACGGCATCTTTTTTACTATCTCGTCCAATACCCATGTTTTTCCCCCACTCTCTCGATACTCATCCAGCGCCTTCTTTTTCGTAAGAGAACGAATAATGAGCGGATGAGTTTCCCTATCCTCGAACGATGTATCTATGTACCTTCTTTCTCGCAGACGAGCGAGTGTGGAATTAAGTGGCGACATCACAAGCACCTCCTTCTTGCTCTAGTTTTTTAACAAATCTATTATCAAAAGTATCACAAAAATACAAAAATATCTACTCTGTGGCAATTCCTTTATTTCTTAAAGCTCCCCTATCATCAAATACATTATTCAATCTTCAACGCTTCCTTTATATACACATTTCTCGGGTCCCAGAGAAACCATGAGTTGAGTCCGGAGTCATAGGTCGCTTGGATCTGCGCGCGGACTTCTGCTGGGCCGTAGTTGCCACCGTAGTCAAAATCCTGAAGCCATGGGCGGAGTTTATTTTTATCGTACGCTTCTTTTGTATAAATAGCGGGAGTTGAAGTGCCAATGCGTTCCCCGCCAAAATGCGCCACAAGGGTCGTTGTTGCCACCGCGCGTTCCACGGCGCGACTCATCGAAAAATACACGACATCATATGCATGTTCATTTGGATTCTTCCAATTATTAAAATAAGGCGGATAATGTGACGGGTACACCATGGGCGCAACAAAATCAAAGTACGGCATCGCGCGTTCAAGCACCTGCCCGATGTTCATGTCATCGGTATTGGTCGTCGTCATACCAAAGAGATCTACTGAGAGTTTCGCGCCGATAGGCGCAAGCGATTCATGCAAATATGCAAAAAAATGTTCCAGCGCTTCGGGTTTGGTCATTCCCTTGCTCCACAAGAAATCAATATCTTTCATATCACCATCCGAAGGAAAGCGCATATAGTCAAAGTTGAGTTCGTCAAAACCCAGCGCGTATGACTCCTTGCCGAGCGCAACAATATAATCCCAATACGGTTTTGCGCTCACATCCACAAAACTCAACCCCTTGTGGTCTTTCCACACACTGCCATCACTTCTTTTATGCACCGCAAGTTCAGGGTGAGCTTTTGTGTAGTAAGGGTCTTGGAAAACGGTAATGCGCGCAATAGTGTAAATTCCTTTTTCGTGAAGCTCCGCAATAAACTCGCGCAAGTCTCTTGTTCGGCATCCATTCCCCGCATTGTCTTTCAAAAGTGGGTCCGTCGCAGAAAACGCAATCGTCCCACTGAAATCTTTCACATCAACGATAATGCTGTTCACTTCGGTCGTATCGGCAATGTGCACCAATTTTTCGCGGAAACTCGGCATCGTCGCGACGCAGGCGGTCATATAAATCGCCTTTACCGCTTCAGGGGTGGCAAGATGTGTTACGACAATCTCGGGCACAGCAAGCGGCAATCCCGCGTTTGTTGCCACCTGCATATCTTTAATTATACTCTCATACTTTTCTCCCGAAACAGGATATGTGAGAGAAAAAATAAAGAAGAGTCCTATTGTTGAAACACTCGCAATGAGGACAATCTTATATTTTCTATTCATAATTTAATTGTCCCCTGTGTATCTCTGTTCCCCATGTTCTTCGTTCATCGTAATGAGCTTTTTGCAATTACTGCAATACACCACGGACGAGAGATATGCAAGAATAACAATGCCCGCCCCCACAAGGACAATGAGGATGGTGCGCACCCATGAAGGGAACCCTAAAACGGACAAGACAATGACTAAAATCCCCAAGAAAATAATTGCAGTATGTTTGTTCATAAGAATAGAATACAGTGGATATTCAAAATATTCAATAGTTAATAATTAAATACTCACTTTTTGACTATTCAACTATTTTGCTATTGTTTTATTTGCTGCCCCTACTATCACCACAAATTCCCCGCGCACGCGGTCGGGATTTTTGGCAAAATGGGTGCGAACCTCGGCGACCGTGCCTCGCGTAAATTCTTCATATATTTTCGTAATCTCACGCGCGACAATAATATATCGTGTACTTCCACAAAATTTTTCTAATGATTCAAGCGCTTTTTCAATACGGTGCGTTGATTCATAGAAAACCATTACGCGTTTTGATCCGGCAATCTCCTTAAAAAGCGTTTCGCGCCCTTTTTTGTGTGGAAAAAAACCGAGGAATGTGAATTCAGCAACCGAGATGCCTGTTGCAGAAAGTGCTGTGACGAGAGCTGATGCTCCCGGGATAGGGACAATTTGAACATTTGACAATCCCGCCTGCCATCGCCTATCTGCTCCACTTAAGGAGCGATGCGCAGTGGCGGGCAGGTGACCTTTGGCCCTTGACTCAAGGATTTGCGCGACAAGGAGCGAACCCGGATCCGAAATGCACGGCGTGCCCGCATCCGACACGAGTGCCAAATTTTTCCCCTCTTCAAGAAGCGCAAAAATTTTCTCAGTCTTAGAGAGTTTTGACTGCGCGTGATAACTCATCGTCGGTGTCACGATTTCATATTTTGAAAGAAGCCGTTTTGTTACGCGCGTGTCCTCGCAAAGCACGACATCAACCTCCTTGAGTACCCGCAAAGCCCGTAAGGTAATGTCCTCAAGGTTTCCTATTGGAGTGCCAACGATATACAGTGTTGCCATAAATTATCCAAAATTTTATCCTGGATTTAAATAC
>CAYIHV010000011.1:0-12333 GCA_964363315.1 uncultured Candidatus Saccharibacteria bacterium | reverse complement strand
TGCATGCCTTATCCACGCCGCCAGCGTTCATCCTGAGCTAGGATCAAACTCTTATAAAAGAGTCAGATGTGCTCTCAAGAACGGAACAAAAGAAAAAATACTCTGCAGCCCTGTTTCCTCATAATCTTTCTACTGCAATTCCCACTTTTTGGCTACGGCTCAGTAAAAATTTTTCAACATATCTACTGATATGTCTTAAAATTTTTACTGTCGCCTCGCTCAAAAACTGAAAATTTTGTTACGAAATTTATGAAGAAGCAGGTCTCTTGTTTCGTTTTCATTTTTTTCACATATTTACTCAACTGCTAAAGATTGAGTAAATATTTTTTGGACTTGCAATCCAATTAGATGTTCATATATGCAGTTGTCAAAGATCATATTCTGTTCTCTCGGCAGATAGCCCGAAAACAAAAGCGCCTAATCCATAAGCGCTTTGCTAGTATATTCTTTCTCTAAAAATAAGTCAAGGGCAAATTTTATCTTGCAAAATATGAAGGTTTTAGGTAGTTTACCCCTGTATAAGTGTGAGTAATTTACCTTCAACATCATCCGCCACGGTAGCTGGTGCTTTCTCAACAAAAACCAAGTCTCGCTTGCTCCAATCCATTGTTCGCACCTGATCGGCAAGGATTACCCCCTTAACTTTTTCTCCCTCAAATAGCACATAGAAAACATGTCCTCTGATTTTTGATGTTATTGGACAAAAAAGAGCTCGTCCACTCATTCCATTGTATGCGTCTAAAGAAATAACTATCGCGGGGCGACGGCCACTTTGTTCGTGGCCTTTTGTGGGATCAAAATCAATCCACACGATATCCCCGCGCGCAGGAATATATTTTACTTTTCCCATGGTGGAAGTATCTCATTACCAACATCGGGGCCCCAATCGATCAGTTCGTGCTGAGTTTTCTTGTCAAAGTTTTTAAGTAAACCCTCAAGCGTATATTTAGGCTTTTTAGGACTACTCAGCACAATCGCACCATTTTCAACAGAAAAAGAAACGGCTCCCCCTTCCCGAAGGTTTACTTCGCGGACGATTTCTTTAGGAATACGTACCGCTAAACTATTCCCCCATTTTTGGTACTTTGTGGTCATAAAGAAAGTATATACTATGTATATACAGTGTCAATAGGGAAATTAGAGAAAAGGGTACCTGACCCCCTTTACACTACATAAAGAAAGGAAATAGTAAATAGCGCCGTAAGAAAAAGAATAATAATTCCATGTATAAAAATTTTCTTTAAGAATGGTGCCCTATCTAAACTTAAAACTAATTTTAAAATTTTTGCGATGAGCAATATAATCCCTAATATAACAACATAAAATAAGACTATAAAAAAAAGGAATGGCGACCTGAAAATATCTAATCCAAAAATGTAAATAATATAACTAAATCCGAAAGCATAAATTATAGAAAAAGCAATATCTATGAAAAGGAGTAGGGAGTTTCTTTTATAACGCAGTGGGTATAATAAGCATAGAGAGATTAATAAAACAATAAAAAAAACCGCAAACATAGGCGCATTGATAATAGATCCATAAAAAAGTGAGTCTATGTGTATTGGGGCCATATGATTTTATTTTTCGCAAAAAACATATTTTATATCACTTTATTTATTCTGCCACTTTTCAAGCACCACCAGGAGTGGAGACGCTATGAATACCGATGAGTATGTACCGATTGCGATACCAATCCAGAGGATCATTGAAAAATCTTTTGTTGAAGCTGGACCAAAGAAATATAGTGTTGCAAGTACAAACATCACCGTGAGAGATGTGTTGATTGAACGACTAAATGTCTGCTCAAGAGACTTACCGACGGTTGTTGCAAAATCATTTGATAGTTTTGTTTTCAAATTCTCGCGGATACGATCAAAGACGACAATGGTGTCATGCACAGAGATACCCATCACCGAGAGGAGCGCTACCACAAAGAGGGTATCTATTTCTTTTCCCAACCATATAAAAATCCCAGCAGGAACAATGATGTCGTGCAAGAGTGTTATGGCAGTCACTATGCCGTATTTCCACGAAGAAACAGGTTTTGAAACACGGCGAAAGGTATATGCGATAAAAAGCACGATGGCAAAAATAACAATTACAATAGCAAAAAGCGCCTTTGAGCGAAGCTCCTTACCAATAGTAGGACCAATAGAGCTTGACCGTTTTTCTTCCATATTAAAACCAGAAACCGAGAGTGCTTGAGAGAGTCTTTGAGATTCATCGCCCAAAAGCGCGCGCGTTTTGACCATCACCCCGCTCTCCCCCGCCATCTGAATCCTTGCATCAGAGAATCCTGCGTTATCAAGAGAATTTTTGATGACCTCAATGCTTGGGCGTTTCGCGCCATCCTTTGCAGAGGATTCGGCGGGCGAGTACGAAACCTCCATAATAGATCCTCCGCTAAAATCAATGCTATAATGAAGCCCTTTTGCAATCACCGCGTAAAAAGAAAGCGCGATGGTTGTTGCCGAGAGAATAAAGAAAATTTTTCGATAATTGATGATGAACATAATAGTTAGATTTTAGCTTTTAGATTTTAGTGAAGTCTGCGGAAACCGCTCCCAAAGAACGCTCTCATAACCGCATTGTTCCCCTTGAAAGGAATAGCGTAGAGGAGAACGCGCGATACCGTAATCGCGGAAAACATTGATACGACAACGCCAAGCCCGAATGTCAAAGCAAATCCTTTGATCAAACTCGTGCCAAGGAAAAAAAGAATTATTGCCGTGATAATACTTGAAATGTTTGAATCGCGAATAGATGTCCACGCGCGCGCAAACCCTTCGTGAATGGCATCGCGCACATTATGTCCATTGCGGAGCTCTTCTTTTGTTCTTTCAAAAATGAGAATGTTTGCGTCAACCGCCATACCGATAGAGAGAATGAAGCCAGCTATTCCAGCCGAGGTGATGGTGATATGGAAAAGTTTAAAGAGCGCGAGCATCAAAACAACATACAGAGCGAGCGCGACCGTTGCCACCATTCCCGGGAGACGATACCAAAGAATGAGGAATGCGGCGACCGCAAGAAGCCCCCATATTCCAGCCCATACCCCGGCATTGAGCGCCTGAGCGCCAAGTGGCGCGCTGATTATTTCAGTGGAGAGGAGCTCAAGTTTATCAACAGGGAGCGCTCCAGAGTTGAGACGACCCACGAGAGTCCTCGCTTCCGCGGGAGTAAATTTGCCTGAAATCTGCGCTTTTCCCCCGGTAATGGCCTCGCGAACAACAGGAGCGGAGATCGGTTCGGTATTGCCAAGATCGCGATCAAGAAAAATAGCGATTGTTTTTCCAATATTGTCTTTGGTAAGTTTGGCAAAGATATCTCCTCCTTGCTTATTGAAAACAAGAGAGATAATGGGCTCGCGCGTCGTCTGGTCAAAATCAAGAACTGCCTTTTCAAGAAAACGGCCGTTGAGCTCGCTTGGCGCGTATGGACCAGCAAGAAGTTCTGCGGGAATGGAGAGCGGTTTACCTGCAGTTTGATCAGCTTTAAATTTCGTGACTGCCTGATTGAACGCTTCAATTTCTTTTGCGGATCGCTCCGTCATAAATTCAAGCTTGGGAGTCTGCCCGATCATCTCCACTGCTTTTTTCACATCGGTAATACCCGGAATTTCTATAATAAGTCGCTCCTCGGCTGTCCCCGTGATACCCCCCTTGCTTTCAGTCTGCACAATCGGCTCAGAAACTCCGAACAAATTGATACGGCGCTCAACAACATCACGGAGAGAATCCATTGCGCTTCTTACCTCGGATGGCTTCACCGAAGAAACATCCGCCTTGTATACCAACTGCACCCCGCCAGAAAGGTCAAGCCCGAGACGGAAAGGAAACTTCTCTGCCACCCCCTGAAAGCGAACAGTTCTCCCCTCGTGAAGCGAGGGAACAGAAGCATAAATAAAATAGCCAATACTTGCGCCGATAATCAATAACAATAGCGCCCAAAATCTCGTTTTCCACATAATAGACCCTATTGTACGCATTTTAAGAGATTTTGCAAGCCCCCACACCTATTTTGCCATCGTTTTTATGTTCTGACCGAACGCATTGTTTGACACGGATTTAGGTAAGGATATTAGAGTAATGGTGATATCGTTTTATAAAAACAGAACGATGGCAAAATAGGTGTGGGGGCAAGCTAGAGTCACGCCATAATGCACAATCACATCTGTTGAAGTCAGACTTCAACAGAAACCAGCCTTATTTCAGTGTGTTGAAGTCTGACTTCAACAGAAACTATCCTTATTTCAGGGCATCCGCTTCGTATCGTCCTTTATTATTTACAAATGCTTCGCGCGATTCATACATATATTTGTATCCGTACTGTTTCGTGATTTTTGAACCGTCAACCTTTATCGGATACGAATATCCCTTCCAGCTTCCGCGTGAAGTGGGAATACGCCCGCGGGTTAAATGCCACAAAACAAAGAAAGCGATACGCGCCATCCACGGATGAATAAGAATCATCCTCTTGCCCACGGCGCGCGCCATATCGGGGCCAAGCACAGGAGGACCGGGGGGTGCCACATTAAACACTTCGTATTCCACTTTGAGGTCATTGAAAGAAAAGAGAGCGACGATATTCGTAATATCGTCTTCGTGCACATACTGACGAAGCCACTTGGAAGTAACTGGCACCCACGACACCATCAAAGAAACAATATTGTACCAAAATGACTTTTGACCTTTTAGTGTTCCCGAGAGAGCAGACTGGAGACCAAAGCGAATACGCGCATAGCGACCGCGCGGGCCGGTAATCGCGGCGGGACGGATGATAAAGATTTGCGGAACAGATTCCCTTTTGTCGCGCTTATGCTTATAGGTATACAAAAGATTCTCTTCAGCTATTCGTTTTTCCTCAGCGTAAAGATAATCCACTTTGCGGAATGGATCTTTTTCGGTGAATGCGTACTCAATTGTATTGTTGGGGAACGCGCCGTACGAGGCAACAGTGGAAAAATATATGAGTTTTTTTACCGATGGAGTGTTAAAAGCAAAATCAAAGACCGCATTAGAGCCATCAATATTCCATTTCCACTGCGTCTTTTGGTTACTATACATCTCGCGAATCTGCCATGCGGTATGAATCACCACATCCGGCTTTTTCAATGAAACAACCTCCTGCCAACTACCATCAGAAGTATTGCCTTGTATATAAAATATTTTTGAATTGCCATTTAGCAGACTCGGGCGCGTCTCTTTATCTAGAAGAATAATTTCTTTTACTTCCGCGCGTTTTGAAAATTGATCGGCGAGCATCGCGCCAACATACCCCGCCCCGCCGGTGATGAAAAATGTTGCTTGTTTTTCCATACCTTATTAATATACCCCAGAAAGTAAAAAGTGGGAAGTAGAATCTGTGAGGATTAAAATCTATTTTATTTTTTAATTTTTAATTATCTTTTTAGTTTTCCCGCCTGCCATCGCCTGACTGTTCCTTTTGAGCGACAGGCAGTGGCGGGCAGGTCGTTTTAATTTTTTATTTTTTTACCGCCCTGTACGCATCAACAGCACTTTTATCGTCTTGAGCGCAATGACGAGGTCAAGGAGGAATGAACGATTTTTTAGATAATACAAATCATACGCAAGGCGAGTGCGTGTCTCTTCAAGGGATTGGGGGGGGGCAACCTGCTTGAGCTGTGCCCACCCTGAAAGACCGGGTTTGATAAGGTTGCGCACCGTGTAATAAGGAAGTTTGTGCGCAAGTTTTTTCCCCAAATCAACGATATCGGGGCGAGGACCGATGAGTGAAATATCCCCTTTCACCACATTCCACAACTGAGGAAGCTCGTCAATGCGCGTTTTTCTAATAAAACGGCCGACTTTTGTCACGCGCGCATCTTTTTCAGAAAGCCACACTCCCTTGTCACTCCCACGCATACTGCGGAATTTCCATAAATAGATTGTGCGATTTCCTTCTCCAATACGCTCTTGCTTAATAAAAACAGGGGCACCGTCTTCTATCTTGATTGCAAAGATTACAAAAGGGTAAACAACCAAAGAAAGAACGCACAAAATTCCCGCAATAACCACATCCATAATCCTCTTCAACACATCGTACATCGTGTGCGGAGAAAATGAGATATTTTCAAGGAACCAATTATATCCCACCAGAGAGAGCGGGATGCGGTCAAAGACTTCCTCATATACTTTATACATATCCAAAAACCGCACATTTGAGAAGATGAGATTATAGAGTGAAGGCAAAATTGAATTCGCTTTTTCGTGTTTAAGGTCAATAACAATAGACGAAATATTTTCGCTATATACTTTTTCCACCACTTCTTCCTGAAAAGCGATGCCGTCTAATTGATCAAGGTCAACAGAAGAGATAAAAATAAAGTTGTATCGCTCATTACCGTTCACTTCTTCTTTTAATTCCTGCATCTCTGATTTTGCAAAATCATGTCGCGCAGTTGATTCTGCGAAATCACTTCGCGCAATGTCCACTGAAGTGCGAGAAACCACTCCAGCGCGACCGGCTCCGATCAAAATCGCATTGTCGCGATGACGAAAACCGAGTCGCTCCACCAAAACAACCCGCCACACCACAATGAGCGCAAATGAAACGATAAGGTGCACAAAGAGAACAGTCTTGGGGGTAATGCCAAAGAATGGAATGAGGTAGAAGAATAAAACAGCTATGAGACTATTTATTATTTGGATATTTAGAATAAGCGCAGGAAGTTTGCTTTTAAAGACGAGTGTGTGCTTCTCGTAAAGCCCCGCAATAAAGAAGACAAATATCCACAAGATGAACAGCGCGGCAAAGGGGATAATGTGTTGTTTTATAAGGACAAAGGAAGGCATCCCCGCATAGCGAATCGCGAGCGCAATCCAAAGAGATAGGAAAAACAAGGTTAAATCTCCCAAGAAGAGAATGAATGGTTCTCGCCTATTAAGGATTTTCATTTCTCCCCATACTAGCATATTTACTGTATACTTTCACTAGCTATGGATAAGAATAGTCATAAAATAAAGATTCTATTTGTTATTACAAAATCCAATTTTGGCGGGGCGCAAAAGTATGTATATGACCTTGCAACAAAACTCCCCCAAAGAGATTTTGATGTGACTGTTGTCGTCGGCGCGCTGGGTGTACTTACAGACAAACTCAATGAGCAAGGCATACGCGCCATCACCATCCCCTCTCTCAAGCGGGATGTAAACCCCCTTAAAGATTTCTTAAGTTTTGTAGAGCTATGGAAAATATTCCGCGCCGAACGACCCGATATTATTCATTTAAATAGCGCGAAGGCAAGCGGTCTTGGCGCGCTCGCTGGGCGACTTGCCAGCGTTCCAAAGATTATTTTCACCGCGCACGGTTGGGCATTTAATGAGGACCGCTCGCATCTCTCTCGCCTCATCATCAAAATAATTTCGTGTGCGACCGTAATCCTCTGTCACCAAACTATCGCCGTATCGGACAATGTAGCGCAAAGTATGCGCTCCATATCCACAGGAGCTCGAAAAAAGATGACCGTGATCAGAAATGGAATTGAACGAATTGATTTTCTTGAGCGAACGGAAGCGCGCAGATTTATAAGCTCGCTTATCCACACCGAAATCCCCAAGGACGCATTTTTAGCGGGGACAATCGCCGAGCTTCATCCAAACAAAGGACTTGAATACGCAATAGAAGCCCTTGCAAAACTTATCCCTGAAAACCCGAATCTTTATTATATTATTCTCGGTGATGGACAAGAAAGGGGACGATTGCATACCCTCATTCGGCGTCACAAACTCCATAATCGTGTATATTTAGCGGGATTTGTGAAAGACGCGGCGCGCTACTTAAAAGCTCTTGACCTTTTCGTCTTATCATCCACAACCGAAGCTCTTGGATATGTACTCCTTGAAGCGGGGCTTGCCGAACTACCGGTAATAGCAACGATGGTGGGAGGAAATCCCGAAATCATTACAGACAAAGAGACAGGGGTCATTGTCCCCTCTCGAGATTCCCAAGGGCTTGCCCGCGCGATTAAACAAATGATCAAGGAACCGCAACGACGAATGGATCTTGGAATAGCGCTTCATCATAAGATTATAGACAATTTCACCCTTCGTCGCTCCATTTCTCAAACTATTTTTTTATATCGAGCACCTGTGGATAACGAATGTGCGCGCATTAGAAAGTGATGTGGTATACTTTAATCATTATGGAAAACATTAAATTTGAAGTGGATCAAGCGCCCCGAATGAATTTCTCAACGACAAAGGAATCCTCATTCGCAAAGTGGATTGTGAAGCTCGGTATTACGGATAATATAACGACCGCCAATTACATCCTCCTCGCCATTGTGGTATTATTTATCGGCATCACTATTTTTATGTATGCGAGGATATTTAGCGAGCCGAAACAAGCACCTTTAAGCACTGAAGCACAGCAGGCAATGGACGATATGCCTCTCCCTTTCAATTAAAGAAAGATGAGAAAACTTACCCACAAAAAAGGTTTTACTTTGATTGAGCTCTTAGTCGTTATTTCAATAATCGGAATGCTTTCTGGGGTTGTCTTACAAGGTCTTGGTTCAGCAAGAATTAAGGCAAGGGATACCCAAAGAGCTGCGGAGATACGAGCTGTTAAGATCGCACTTCACGACTACTACAATGACCCACTTGGCGGAAATGGGACATATCCAGTAAGTAATTCCGCATACTCATTTTTGATGTTAAATCCTCTTGTTCCAACATACATAAGCAAGCTCCCAAAAGAACCTCTATTCCCAACATATTATGAATATGAGTATATAAGAGGAGGTGCTATAGACTCGTACACAATTAGGGTACGCAATGAGAAAAGTAATGCATATTGTAGAACAGGTGTCAATGTGACGGGGGCGTGGATTACTCTTGCAACATGTCCTTTTTAGTTTTATAGAAGTCTGACTTCTATATATTGTAAAACCCTGCTTTAAACCCCCAAAAATTCATTCTTCAGCGCATTGCGATGAGTAGGGCGGGCAGTTTTTTTCATACTCACCAAAAGACCGAGCGCGACAAATTCCACCAAAAGGTGAGACCCACCGAAACTCATAAAAGGCACTGTGATGCCCGTAACGGGGAGTAATCCTATGGTCATACCGATATTTACCACAAAATGCGCGATAAAAAAGATAGCAACCCCAAGACCATACAGCATCTCAAAGTTAGTAGTCCCAACTATTGAAATCATCAATATCCGCGCAATAATCACCATAAAAAGCGCGAAGAAAATAAATACTCCCGCGAGTCCCCATTCCTCCGCAAAGGCGGAAAAGATAAAATCTGTTTGATATTCCGGCAAGAAGAGCAAGCGAGACTGTGTGCCATAACCGACCCCTTTCCCAAGTATCTTTCCCGACCCAATCGCAATCGTTGATTGATAAGCATTATACCCCGCTCCCCTAATATCCGCGAGAGGATGGATAAAAGTAAGAATGCGCGCTTTTTGATAGGGTTTTAAAACACCCATCCATAATCCTCCGAAAGAAAGTGCCCCGATCAAAAATACAAAAGCAATGTGTTTTTTTGATATGCCAGAAACGAAAATCATCCCCAACCAAATCAAAAAGATAATCATCGCTGAACCAAAATCCGGCTGAAAGAGAATTAAGACAAAAGGGATAAACGCGTAGATTCCCGAGATGATGATATGCCCAAAATACGCAATCTCAATATGTCGCCGAGAAAAGTATTTCGCCAACACAAGAACAAGAAGGAGTTTCATTATGTCCGCCGGCTGAAATGCAAATGAACCGAATTTTAACCAGCTTTGAGCTCCTTTTGCGGTATGCCCAATACCAAAGAGAATAACGAGGACCACGCACACAAAGACAAAAAAGAACGCAAGGATATTTGTCCTCTTAAACATATCGGTATCTATTTTCGTTGAGAGGAAAAACGCAATTATCGCGACACCGAGAGAGATGATCTGCTTCTCAAAGAAAGGGTTGCCCGCTGAAAATGTGCTCATGGTGATAAGTCCAAATGCCACCACCACAAAGACAGCAAAAAAAAGCGCTCCATCAAAGGACGCTTCGCGTGGAAATAATTTTTGGAAGAGCGTGAGAAATTTCATAAGGGGTGGAATATGGAATATTGAATATCTAATCTATTCACAATCCAAAATTCAATATTCCACATTCAACATTCTGCCTAATCAATTCTCAAAAACAGCGGACTGCATAATGACAATTTTTGAGGTAAACTTTTCTCCCTCAAGCGCGCGCGGAAAGATGTTTGGCCAAGTAAAGACTGCCTGATATTCACCGCCTTTTTCTACCCTATCAACAAAAGTGCGCGACACTGCTACCGGCTGTCCCGTAGAATTGTAAACGATAGCCCCGACAGTAATCTGCTCCGCGTTATTTACAAGATCGGTGTTGATAAGTGTTACTTCAAGACGGGGCGCGGTATCAATATTCATTAAGCGTTGATTCTTGGTGAGAATATTAGATGCCATAGAACGCGTTTTCGTCCACCTCTCTAAATCCCCATCATTAAATTCAATTTGAACATCTAAAGGTTCTGAAACAAGACTAAAGTTGCCCTCAAAAACGAGAATGGACACCCCGGGAATAATATCTGCCACTCCGTTCCTATCAGAGACAAGTTCATTATCTTTACCAAAAATACGCACGGTGTATCTCGCTCTATGTATGCCCGCATTAACATTTGGATTTTCTATATACGCTCCCACATCATAATGCCCTGGGGCAAACGAAAATGCTTTCACCCAAGCAACACGGAGCGGTTTTATTTGGGTAGAGCAATAACGCGCGCAAACACCTCCGCAATCAATTCCTGCCTCATCGCTGTTTTGTTTTTGATCAAAACATGTAGGCGCTTTGTGAAAAATAATATACGCCAACAAAGCCACGACAGAAATAACGACCACCGCAAAAGTAGCCGAATAATAAATTTGTCTCTTTTGAGCCCATTCCATACGCTTTATAATAACAGAAAAAGCAAACAAAAAAAACAGGTGGGGTATTTATCCCCCACCTGTTTTTTTATAATTGCCATAAACAAGGGTTGGACGACCAAAACAGTCGTCGCTTTTTTGAAAAATTAAATACTAAGTTCCGGCGATTAGCTACTTTCCCATCAATGAAGAGGGTATCATCGCCGCAACTGTGCTTAACTTCTGAGTTCGGAATGAGATCAGGTGTGACCACAGCGCCAAACCACCAGAACTTAATATTCAAATATCAAATCTTTCAGATTACAACAAAAAACACCAGTCATAAACGGATGAGATATTTCAGGTAAAGAACAAATAATGATTGTGATTCTCAAATTCCCAACAGGAATCGGCGTATTAGTACTCCTCGGCTAAAGCGATTGCTCGCCGTACACCTAGAGCCTATCAACGTAATAATCTCTTACGGGCCTCAAACGATTTCTGATCTTGGGGTTGGCTTCCCTCTTAGATGCTTTCAGAGGTTATCCATTCCCGACATAGCTACGCTGCGGTGCCCTTGGCAGGACAGCAGCCACACCAGAGGTCAGTTCACTCCGGTCCTCTCGTACTAGGAGCAAATCCCCTCAAAAATCAACGCCTGCAGTAGATAGGAGACCAACCTGTCTCACGCATTATTGTTTTACATTACACTCTGGTCTCCAAACCGTGTAAACCTCTTTTTCAAGAGGGATCGGACTATAGCACAAACTAGTTATCAAGTTTTTAAAGTTAGTAAAGTTTTTAAAGTAATGCATTTCGCATCGGCTTTATAAACTTTATGAACTTTTAACTTTCTACTTAGTCCGCTGACATTTAGTCTCTACGGGCGAATAAGTTAATAAAGTTCGAAAGTTAGTAAAGTTTATAAAGCAAGGATGCTATCCGAACTTTTAACCCTAAAAACTCACACTTCTATCTTACTCTTCCCTCGGGATTGTCCAGCACTTATTTTACGAAACTATTGTTTCAAAAAACGCGAATGCGTTTTTTCTCTTTGATACACACCCAGTGATATGTAACCACTTGTGCGTATTCATTCTGTAAAATAAGTGCTGGATTTTCCCGAAATTAGTCAGCTTGTCTGCGTATATCGCTATACCCAGCCGCCGTGATTGATGTCTTTTTAATAAGTTTAGTCTTATTTCCTCGGGTTCAAACTATCAAAAGTCAAAAGTTCATAAAGTTCATAAAGTTCATAAAGAAAATACAAATGTATCTACTTTAAAAACTTTATAAACTTTTAACTTTATAACTTCTGAACGGTTTGAACCCAGCTCGCGTATCTTTTTAATTGGCGAACAGCCAAACCCTTGGAAGCTTCTCCACCTCCAGGATAAGATGAGCCGACATCGAGGTGCCGAACTCCGCCGTCGATATGAACTC
>CAYIHV010000010.1:4705-12355 GCA_964363315.1 uncultured Candidatus Saccharibacteria bacterium | reverse complement strand
GCTTCGCGCCGACCATATTTTTGGCGGAAATTTGAATTCCGAATTTTGGCGGAGAAGGAGGGATTCGAACCCTCGGTACTGTTTCCAGTACACAGTCTTTCCAGGACTGCCTATTAAACCACTCTAGCACCTCTCCATTTTTTATACACAGAGGATATGCGATTATTAGATGTTCCGATTATCTTCAAGTATCGCGCAACCATATCTTCACGATAAAGATATATGTTTCGGTTGTGCCCACTAATATGAGGTATAATTGAAAATTTTTCAAGTATCCTCGCCACTTGCATAAGTAAATTCGTAGAATAACTCGTAAAACAGAGACCGATATTCTGATATGTCCCTCTTCCAACTTTGTGTTTATGTACAAAAACACACCCATCAGTATCAACCAATCCACGCAAATAAGCAATTCGATATCTCTTATTATCTAGAACCCACTGCGGGATACGGAGCCCATTTTTAATCTTATTCCCTCGCGGAAGACCATTCTCTACAAGAAAATCGACTATCGTTGTACTCGCAATAGAAATAACAACAGCTTGCTTTCCTTTGCGTTTATATATTGAGGGAATAATTCCAAAAAGTTCGCGGCAAAGGATTGTTACATAATCGATATAATCTTTGTCCTTAATAGAGTTCAGAGTAATATTTGCTTGCCAGCGATTATTTATCCCTCCATCACCACACATAATACCAAAAAATTCAGCTAATCGAACGGAGTATTTTGGCAAAATAACTTTCTTTCGATGACTTTTTTCTGGATGTGTAAGTTTTATTGTGAAATTCATTATTAATACAATTGTAATTGTACCAAAAAAACGCTTTTTTTGCTATCTGATATACTGTAACCATGAGACAAAGCGAGGCGCTCCAAATACTAAAGATGGGACACAATGCATTTGTGACAGGCGCGGCTGGAAGCGGAAAAACACACCTCCTCAATGAATATATCCGTTACCTTCGCGAACAAAATGTAAACATTGGCATTACCGCATCAACCGGTATTGCGGCAACCCATATGGGGGGCGTAACCATTCACGCATGGTCGGGACTTGGTATCAAAGACACTCTCTCATCTCACGATATTGCTAAGATGGAAGAGAAATCCTATCTCTGGAAACGATTTGAGAATACGAATGTCCTTATCGTTGACGAAATATCTATGCTCCACCATTTTCGTCTTGATCTAGTAAATAAGATTGCGCAATCATTCAAAAAAAACATTCAACCTTTCGGGGGGATGCAGGTCATCCTCTGTGGAGATTTTTTCCAACTGCCTCCCATCACGCGCGCAGGGGAAAAAAATGCGGAGTTTGCTTACCATTCTGATTCATGGAAAGACCTCAATCTTAAAATCTGCTATCTCGAAGAACAACACCGCCAGAGCGATGGCGTATACCTTGATGTTTTGAATGCGATTCGTGACAATACCGTTTCTCCCGAAACGACCCGTATCCTCGCCACGCGCTTGAACAAAGACCCCGAGAGTATAGCTCTCCCAACAAAACTCTCCACACACAACATATCGGTTGATACCGAGAATATGCGTGAACTTGAAAAACTCCACGGGGAAATGTTTGAGTATGAGATGAAAGAAAAGGGTCGAGAAAATCTTGTTACTATTCTCAAAAAAGGGTGTCTCGCGCCAGAGGTGCTTCGCCTCAAAGCTGGAGCGCGGGTGATGATGGTGAAAAATAATTTTGAAGAGAAATATGCAAATGGCACGCTCGGTGTGGTGGAGGATTGCGATAATTACGGCATCACGGTAAAACTTGCCGATAAACGCACCATCACCGTCAAGCCCGCAAGCTGGAAAATAGAAGAAGATGGTAAAGTCAAAGCGGAAATCATCCAATACCCGCTCCGCCTCGCATGGGCAATCACTGTGCATAAAAGCCAAGGGATGAGTCTTGATGCGGCTGAAGTGGACCTCGCGCAAGCGTTTGAAAGAGGTATGGGGTATGTCGCGCTCTCACGCGTGCGTACGCTTGGGGGGCTCACCCTTCGCGGTATCAATGCAAAAGCGCTTGAAGTTGACTCTGAAGTGCTTGCTTTTGATAAGAAATTTCGCGAATCTTCAAAAGAACACACGCAAGAACTCCTCAGAAAATCCACCGACGAAGTCGCGCAGGCGCATACAAAATTTATTGAGAAAATCGCGCCGAAAGGAGCCGGGAAAATTAAAAAAATAAGTACGATAGAAGAAACGAGACGACTCATTGAGGGAGGAAAGACACTCGCCGAAATCATCTCCGCCCGCGGTCTCAAGCAAGGCACCATCCTTGACCATTTAGAAAAAATAAAAAAGGAGGACCCAAGAGGAGACCTATCCCCTCTTGAAAAAAGTATGCCGAAAACGCGCTTACAAAAAATCACACACGCGCTTGTGAAAAGCGGTATGCAAGGAGGCGTCTATCTCCTCAGCCCCGCGAAAAATCTCCTCGGCGCCGATGTTTCTTTTGACGATATCCGTATCGCGCGATTGCTTTTGAAATAAAGTAATTAAATCACAACTGACTATGTATACGGTACTATAGTACCGTATACATAGTCAGTCTACTTGGAGGTTCAACCTCCAACAAGTAGTGCTAGTTTTCTGCTCCACGAAGCGCATTGACCCGTTCCTCAACCGGCGGGTGGGTACTGAATATTTTTGAGAAAAATGATGGTGTATTGCTATCTTTTACAGGACTTGCAATATAAAGATGCGCCATTGCATTACTTTTACGAGCTAGTCCAACAGGGTATGCTGAAATCTTTTCAAGAGCGCTTGCGAGACCTTCGGGATAGCGAGTAAGTAGCGCGCCAGACGCATCCGCGAGAAATTCGCGCTTGCGTGAAATTGAGAGATGAATAAGCTTTACGAGAATAGGAGAAAGGATAGCAAAAACAATTCCGAGAATCATCATTAATCCACCTAAATTATTCTCGCGATCACGATTTCCTCCTCTAAAGAAAGAAGCGCGCAAAAACATATCTGACATAATCACCACAAAACCCACGAGCACGACGACCACCGTAGAGAGCAGTATGTCGCGATTGCCAATATGAGAAAGCTCGTGCGCGATAACCCCCTCAATCTCGGTTTTATTTAAAATTTTAAGAAGCCCCGTCGTCACCGCAACCACAGCGTGCTCTTTGTTGCGACCCGTGGCAAAGGCGTTGGGTGATTCATCAGTGATAACATACACTTTTGGCATAGGGAGCCCTGCTGTAATAGAAAGATTCTCAACAGCATTCCAGAGATCAAAATATTCTGCGCGAGATACAGGTTTTGCTCCCGACATTTTAATCACTATCTTATCTGAATACCAATAGCTCACGATATTCATCACCACGCTAAATATCACGCCAAAATACAAGATCCCCGGATTTTGATAAAAATAGCTAAATGCCCAGGTGATACCAATAATCACCACAAAAAATAGTGACATTAAAAGCCATGTCTTATGAGTATTTTTATCTTTGTGGGTGTAGAGAGTTGCCATATTCTAAAAACAAAAATCAAAGAAAATCTTCCACTTTTTTACCTCCAAAAAACGGGCTTGTTTGCTTTTTGTACTCAAACCATTTCTCTATAAATTTCCTCAAACCATCTTTATGAATTTTAAGACTATGATAATCATCCGGGTTACCCTCTATTCTTATATCATCAAAATACGGAGTCCCGTCGTCATGAAGTTTTTCATCTGGATTCACAAACCGCGATATATACTGAGCTTGTCCGAGTTTTGTAAGGTCACCAAGGCAAATGTAGTCAGTATCTTCTTTATTTTCAACTTTTTCCATAAAATCTTAATTTATAACTACCCAATATTTATTTGAATACTTTTTCTCATATCCAAAGTTCCCGAAATATCCAAACTCGCATTGAGTGACCAGTCTGTGCGAACAATAGGCATATTCATACCTAGGCCAAGTCCTGCAACGCTTGAAAGCACTCCACCAATGTTTACGCCACCAATGTTTACATTGGCAAGTGGATTTCTGAATTGAGGAATAATATCTGCGGGAATAACTATCTCAAAAGGGTACTGCGCTTCCGTATATTCTTTTTCCCCATCCAAAGGAAGTTCAAACTGGTATATTACATCTTTAGTTTGTCGTTGTGGTATACTCCTATCCTCGTTTCCTCGCATACTAAATGAACCGGATTGACTACGCATTGTTTGCTCGCCCCTTAGTGAAATAGAAAATTTATTTGCCTGAGTTGGCTTCTTCAATTTCAGAGAAACCACGCCATGGATTATATCTCCCGGGTGATAATTATACCGCTCTGGGGTGATAATGATATCTCCCCTGCTGAAAAGTCCGAATATCATTTTAATTTTATGAGTCAATAACTAGAATTGCACTGCCACTGGCTCCTTTGCCACTGCATTTTCATCAAGCTGGAAGAATTCTTGTTTTACAAAGTGGAAGATGCCGGCAATAACATTTCCAGGGAATGACTCAATGCTTGTGTTGAGGTCGCGAACATTGCCGTTATAGAAACGACGAGCCGCCTGTATTTTATTTTCAGTGTCTGAAAGCTCAGCTTGGAGCGCGAGGAAATTCTGATTTGCCTTGAGCTCGGGGTATGCCTCGGAAATAGCGAACACACTTTTTAATGCGCCGGTGAGCATATTTTCAGCGGCGCCTTTTTCTGCGGGACTTCCTGATTGCATCGCTTTTGCGCGCGCCTCGGTTACTTTTTCAAATACCGAGCTTTCGTGTGTGGCGTATCCTTTAACGGTCGCCACAAGATTAGGGATAAGATCATAACGACGCTTGAGTTGTACATCAATATCCGCCCACGCTTCTTTTGCGCGGTTGACAAGTTTTACAAAACCGTTGTAAGCGAAAATCACCCATAAGATACCGAGTGCGAGAATACCTAAAATAATGTATGTTATATTCATAATGGTCCAAAAATTACTGTTAATTTGAATGTAGTATAACTTATGTACAGCGTAACACAATAGGCTATTTACTATTTACTAATATTTAGTAATCCCCGCCCATTCCTCCCATATTTGGCATTGCTGGCTTATCTTTTTCCGGCTCATCGGCAATAGCAACTTCCGTAGTGAGGAATACCGCGGCGGCGCTTGCCGCATTCTCTATACAACTTCGCGTTACTTTCACAGGATCAATAATCCCCGCAGTAATCATATCGGAAATAATTTGGTCTGAAACAGCATCGTATCCTGTGTTCCCTTTTGCTGTTTTCACCTTCTCCACAATCACCGCGCCGTCATCCTTGCCGGCATTGATGGCAATCTGGCGGAGAGGCGCTTCAAGCGCTTTAACTAAAATCTGATAACCAACCTTGAATTCCGCGTCAAAATTACCTGTGTTCTTGTGCGCTTTATTTTCTACCATATGTGCTACTTTGATAAGCGCTGTACCTCCTCCGGGAACAACCCCCTCCTCTATCGCCGCCTTGGTCGCATTGACCGCGTCCTCTATTTTTAATTTAAGATATTTCATCTCCGTCTCCGTTGCCGCGCCTACTTTAATCACCGCAACACCTCCGCTCAATTTTGCAATTCGTTCTTCTATCTTTTCAATATCATATTTTGATTTCGCTTCTCCTGCTTGCGCCTTAAGCATCGCAACACGCGCTTCTATGTCCGCCTTTTTCCCTTTGCCTCCCGCAATGATAGACTTGTCCTTGGTTGAAATCATTTTCGCGACTTTGCCGAGCGCGTTTATCTCCACACTCTCGAGCTTCATACCAAGATCTTCTGATATCACCGTACCACCCGTCGTCACCGCAATGTCCTCGAGAATTTCTTTTTTGCGGTCGCCATATCCGGGAGCTTTGATTGCAAGTACATTGAACCCTCCGCGAAGTTTATTGACCACAAAGGTTGCGAGCGCCTCGCCGTCCACATCATCGGCAATAATCACTAGATCTTTTTTCCCGCTCTGCGCGAGTTTTTCAAGGAGAGGAAGAATGTCTTTTATGGTAGATATCTTCTTGTCGGTGATGAGGATTGGCACATCGCGATATTCGCTTTCCTGTCGGTCGTGATTGGTGATCATATACGGCGAAATATACCCGCGATCAAATTCAAAACCTAGGGCAATCTCGCATTCAACACCAAACGATTGAGACTCTTCTACTGTCACCACGCCATCCTTGCCTACTTTATCAATAGTATTGGCAATGATCTTTCCAATCTCTTTCGACTCTGCGGATACTGTTGCCACTTGCATAATCTCCTCTTTGCTCTTAATTGGTTTTGCAAGCGTCTTGAGCGCGGCGACCACATCTCCCTTTGCCGCCTCAATACCAAGCTTGATGCCCATCGCATTGACACCCATCGCTATCTGTTTGATCCCTTCTCTCACCATTGCCTGCATAAGCACAACCGCCGTTGTGGTGCCATCGCCCGCAACATCGTTGGTCTTGACCGCAACCTCTTTGATGATCTCCGCTCCGATATTCTCAAACTTATCAGCAAGAGTAATGTCCTTTGCGATAGAGACCCCGTCATTCGTAATGGTCGGCGTGCCATACCCGCGATCAAGGACTACATTTCGTCCGCGCGGACCAAGGGTCGTCTTGACCGCATCCGCAACAATATCAACACCTTTTTTGAGTGCCATACGCGCTTCTGCATTAAATAATATTTGTTTTGCCATTTTTTTAATAGTTAATAGTTTAATAATAAATAGTCAATAATTGAATAATCTTGAATAAACATTTTGTTATTTTACTATTTCAATATTTTGATATTAATTATTTACTATCCAATAGTTGCTAATATATTTGATTCACTTAAAATAAAGTATTCTTCGCCGTCTATTTTAATTTCATCGGGACCTGATTCTGCAGAATCACGTCGCGCAGTGTCCATTGAAGCGCGACAGAAAAGGATTTCATCCCCTACTTTGACATGGGGGGCAATGACCTTGCCCTCATCAGTTGTGCGACCTGCTCCAATCGCAACCACTGTCCCCTGCTCAGGACGCTCCTTGCCCGCCGTGTCAGGAATAATAATACCGCTCTTTGTTTTCGTTACCGCCTCAAGCGCGCGCACGAGTACGCGGTCACCAAGAGGTATGATTTTTCGTTTTGTACTCATAGAAATGTATCTTTAAAAACTGATAATGTTTATATAGTATATACAGAAGTCCACACCTTGCAAGTTGACAAAAAAATATCTTATGTGAAAGCTAATGATTAGATGTGCCCTCTGCCAATAGTGGTAGATGGAAACACCAAAAGGAGGTTGCCATGAAAAGGTCCCCGCCCATAGAATCATCCTGCAACAAGAAAAACAACTGTGGCAGCAAACACCAGGACACTATTTCAAGCGCGACCACGCCACCCTCATCATCGTCCAGGCGACAGCCCGGCATCACCGCCACCTAGCGGACACGGGCCCCACCAAGGGCACCGCACACCCCCAAGTCTTTACGATTGGGGGTGTTTTTTATATTTATATCGCTCGCGAGGAATCTGTCACGAGTTATTTATGTGGTCACAGATTACTAAGTCTCCTCGTTTGCTTCGCAAACTGTGGGGACTAAGTATCCGCGACCCCGGCTCGCCATTTTTTCTACTGAAAAAATATGTCTCCGCCTTTCGATTCCTCACGCAAGTGAAGCAGTTCCCTTGCTGCGAGGGCATAAAATAATAAAATGCACGGGAAG
>CAYIHV010000010.1:0-4695 GCA_964363315.1 uncultured Candidatus Saccharibacteria bacterium | reverse complement strand
ATAACGGCTTAGAAGTCCGCAGTTATATCCATTTAACTACAAGGGCAAGATTATCTACCCCCACAACTTACAACGAAATGGCTGTTTCTGCAACGATATCTAGATTTTGTATCATCACTCTATAATGAGGGGTCGTTCACTTTCATTGTCTCAGTTTTTAATCTTTCAAAGATTGCGTCTCTTGTCACAATCAAATCAAGCGCGCGGTGGAGTCCTTCGCGGTCAAACGAAACTCCTTGGCTTTTAGTTTCCGGAACAACAAAAAAATTATCGCGATTCACCTCAAACAGTATGTACATATTAAATCCGAACGAAACAAAAAATATAACAAAGAAACAGATTCCGACAATGCGCCAATCTCGATAAGGGAAAATCCCTATCTTTGACGAATCTGGATTGCTCAACAAGGAAATAATCCCTTTTAGAGAAAGTCCTCTTTTCTTTTTCTTTATTAAATCTTTTTTAAACATATTATTCTCTCAAGAAATTAGAAGCTAATAATGAGATGGTAATTATCCATTGAGGGGAAACTCTTACGGAGGTTTTCGGATTTTGCACTGCGGGAAGCGCCATCTCGCTATCATCGCGAACAAGATGAACTGATCTCCATTCAAATTTTATTGGATAATTTTCAAGGAGCGATGTGAGCTTCATCACCTCTTTGAATCCCCCTTTTGCCTTCACACGGAAATTAAGTAGAGGATACCCACCCTCAATCACCCCCGACTCAAGGAGTTCGAGAGAGAGTGCGGTCCCCGACTCCGCCCCGAGTGCTTCTATCTTTTTAGCAAAAGATACAACCTCGCTTTCCCTTATAAGATAAGATGAGAGTCTGTCAACATTTGATTGTTCTATCTTTAATGTACTCTTCGCGAAACGAAGACGAGATTCTCTTCCTATAAGTTCCTCACTTCTCGACAAAAATTCTGCGATTGATCTATTCTTATCCTTCATTACCACAAAGAAAGAAGCATATAATCCCCCCACCATGACAGCAAAAAGGAGGGAGATGCTCAGAAAAATCGTTGTTTTATTGAAAGGTTTCGTCCCATTAGAAGTTTTCATAGTTTTATAGTCAAATCTATCGCCTTATTACTATTCTATACCATATTATCTGTATTTACTCCCCCACTGAACCTCTAACTGGATTCATTATTTTTTTGAAGGAGGAGATTTCCTTTCTAAAATTACAGAAAAAGCGATGTCCGTACTCTTGATATAACTCGATATGGGAATATCGACCGTGGTAAAAAAAGAATCTCTTTTAAGATTTTCAACAAAGGAAGCGAGGTTGTCTCTATCGTCCGATCTTCCTGAGATGACAAACCGCTCTCGTCCTGGGCTTGTTTCAAAAAATATATTTTGAATTTTTATAGCAGTTCCTTTTGTCTCAATAATCTTTATCACTATTTCTGAAAAGACCGCGCTTCCTTTATCTTCTTTGAGAAAGAGCGCTGTCCTCTTATTGACCTCATTGATTTGAGCGTTTATCTCTTTCTCTTGTTCTGTTCTTCCCTGCTCAGATTCAAGTTTGATGAATTTTTCTGACGCAAATTGGTATTTTGAGAGCGTAAGCAAATATACAGGAGAAAGCAATATCAGGTTTGCGAGGAGGAGGAGGGCGATAGAGAGCGCCACGAGAACGCCGAGGCGGAAATGGTACTCTGTGCGTATTTTCTTCTTTTCTTCTAAAGGAAGGAGGTTGATCATATTAATGTTGGCGGCGGAGAGCAAGCCCTATCGCCGTCGCGTATGAAAGCGAATCGTTAAAATCGATCTGTGGAACATAATTATTGAGCGGATTCACATTCACAAAGACATTAGCGAGCGCCACCTCCACAGGAATATCAAGCCCCGTCATGAGATATTCCACAAATCCCGTAAGGTTTGAATCTCCTCCGCACAGATAAATCTTCTTAATACCCGCGTGTTTCAGGTCGTGAGTATCCTCGCGTTTTTCCCAATACATATAAAGTTTTACAATCTCATCACGAAGCACCGATATTGCCGAAACGAGAGCGAGAGAGAAATCATCGTCTCCATCTTTACGGGTAATCCCTTTCTCGTTCTTTATCTTTTCCGCCTCATCATACGAAATATTCATCTTCTTTACTATTGCTTCCGTGAGAGCTCCTCCCCCAACGGGTACCGTAGAAGTAAACTCGGCTCCACCTCCTTCAATAATAGTGATCCCCGTACGTGTTCTGCCAAAATCCACAATCATAAAAGTCCCATCATCTCCGTCGGGGATAATGGCGCGCGCTACCGACTGCGCTTCAATTTCAAAAGCAACGGGAATAATCCCCGATCCTGAAAATGCTTCAAGATACCCGTCAACAAGCATACGTGGAACGACGGAAACATTCACATAAATTGTGGTATCACTTTCTTTTTCTATTTGGTAATCAAAAAGAGCTTCGGACACCTTGAGAGGGACGCGCTCTTCAAGTGCGAGTTCTATCGCTCCGCGGATATTACTCTTTTCCATTTGAGGCAAGCGAAGGTCAAAGAGATACGCTTTTTCTTCAGGGAGAGAAACCGCGACAAATTCAAGATTATATCTTTTCTTAATCTCAATGAAGATGGAACGCAGATCGGAAGGTTTTTTTACCTCCCCCCCCTCAATAACACCGCGTGGAATAGCGCTCCCTCCGAAACGCCCTATCTCCATTCCCTTTTTCGTTTCAATGAGTTCAACAAAACGGAGAGAAACATCGGAGATATCAAGACCCGTCGCCGTCATTTGCAAGAACTGCGGTGGCGGGAAAAATTGAAAAAATTTACTGCGTACCATTTGTCTTAATTATACCGCACTATTAAAAGCAAGTGTACTATTTTTTAAAAAATCTATCTTTAATAAACTCGTAAGCAATAGGCAGAAACGAAACCGCAATAATGCCGATAATAATGAGCGTTAAATATCGTTCAATTCCGGGAACCGACTTGCCGAGCGAATATCCTAAAATGGTCATCCCTCCTCCCCATACAAAACCGCCGAGGATATTGTATCGCGCAAATATCTTATACGGCATCCCTCCCACCCCCGCAAGAATGGGAACAAAAGTGCGCACAATAGGAACAAACCGCGCAAGAAATACCGCCTTTGCGCCGTGTTTCAAATAAAATTTTTGGGTACGCTCAATATGCCGTTTATGAAAAAAGAGTGAGTCCTCTTGGTTAAAAATCTTGGGACCAACCTTTGCGCCAAACCAATAGCCAAAACTGTCTCCAAGTACCGCGCCGACAATGATAAGCGGGGTCAACACCCAGATATTGAACAATCCTTGCGACGAAAGGAGTCCAGCGGTAAAAAGTAAGCTATCTCCCGGAAGGAAAAAACCGAAGAAAAGACCTGTCTCGGCAAAGACAATACCGAACAACCCAATATAGCCGAAAGTATAGACAAGTTGCGGGAGATCAAAATTTGGGATTAATGACATAATTTTTAAAAACTAAAAACGAAAGGCTAAAAGATTTAATTCGCTCAATGTATCTTTTAATCTTACATTGTCGTTTTGCATTTTTAGTTTCCCGCCTGCCATCGCCTGACTGCCCAAATGTGGGGCAATGTTGCAGTGGCGGGCAGGTCAGTTTTTATTTTTCTTACTGTACCCTCGCACCCGCCGGCATTTCGCGCGCGGGCTCAAGCGTAGTGAGGAAATCCTCCCCTACAACATAGAGTGCCATCCCTTGGCTTTCAATTCCGCGAATGGTACGGGTCGGCAAGTTGGCAAGGACCGGCACTTGTTTGCCCACAAGGGCGGATGGGTCTGGATAATACTCCGCAATCCCTGAAAGAATCTGACGCGGAGTTTCCTCTCCGATATTTATCATCAATATCAAAAGGCGATCCGCATCTGGAACTTTCTCCGCCGAAAGAATCGTACCGATCTTTATTTCCCATTTTTTAAAGTCGTCAAGAATCATCATATGCTCTATTTTTTCGCTTTATCATTCTTTCGGTCAAGATAACTCTGCAAGATGATCGCCGCCGCGGAGTCGTCCACCCGTTTTCTTTTTGTCTGATAAAATCTCGCTTGTTGCGTCGTGAGAAATTCGCGCTCAAGGATAATGGATATAGCGACAACTTCTTTTATCTCTTGTGTAAACTTATCCGTCTTTGCCATCACGAGATTTGGTTTGCCCTTATAGTCCATTGATTCACCGACAACTATCGCCCCTATTCCTTCATGCGCGCAAATAGTTTTTACTTCCCCCACAAGGCCTTTCCCATTATCCAAAATAGCGTAAGGGAAAGCAATGGTACCCCCTTCGTCAGATACCGCGATACCCACCTTCTTTGCCCCATAATCAATCCCGAGATATCTCATAAGGGTATAATAGCACAAATGTCTGAATTCTCTTTATTTACTTTGAATTGCAAAACTCATCGAGGCGTGTTGTCTTTAATTGGGTTGCGAGCGCAACGGTGGCCGATACACCAAGGACCACCCTTAATGCATCACTCCCCAAGGGCGGTCTTTGGTGTATCGGAAAAATCCGTACCCTCAAGAACGCCAGCCGAGTAAGAGTTTCTTAATTCAAAGCTACTTAATAAAATTCATAAATTCCATTCTCGTCGCTTCATTTTTTCTGAAAGCGCCGCGCATATCGCTTGTGATCATCTCTGCTTTATGTTTCTGCACACCCCGCATTTCTTTGCATAGATGTCGCGCCTTTATCACCAGCGCAATA
>CAYIHV010000009.1:523-12367 GCA_964363315.1 uncultured Candidatus Saccharibacteria bacterium | reverse complement strand
CAAGACCGTGTACAGAAATTAACAAAATGCTTGACTTTTTCTCATAGCGGATCTTGTCTTTCAAGTCTATCCGCGCCACTGTTGTCGTCTGCATATTCCCCCCCTTTTTTTATATACCCCCTCTCTCACAAGAGGCGGTTCAAAATAATATACCCCAAATCTTTTTAGAGAACAAGGGGTTACTTACCCACCGCCTCTTTTGCTTTCTTTTTTACATAAAGCTCGTGCGCGATAGAAAAGAAATTGTTGGTCGCCCAATACAGAGCCACTGCCGCTGAAATTGAATACGAAACAAAGAAAATAACGACGGGGAGAATATAGCGCATTTGCATATTAAAGCTCTTAGAAAATTCATCCTTAAATGTCGGCTTGGCGTCCTTTTTTTGAGTAATAATAACTGGAGGGATGGAAAGCTTGACTTGAAAATATTGCGAGACCGCGGCAAGGGCGGCAAGAATGATACTCTTTTCTGAAAGAACAATCCAAAGAAATGTCATTGAGGGGACCGCAGTGGGGAGGTGTACAAAAGAATAAAGAAGGGTTACGTCTAAATGAGGAAGTCCTTTTAAAAGTACCCGATAAAGAGCAAAGATAATGGGAAGCTGAATAACCACTAAAAGGATACCGGAGAGAGGGTTGATGCCGTGACTGCGGTAAAGCTCCATTATCTTGCGCGCTTGTTCCTGTTTGTCTTCTTTGTGTATTTCCTTTAATTTTTCAATATCAGGAGCAATGGCGCGCATCTTTGACTGAGAAACCACTGATTTGTGAGAAAAAGGAAGGAGAATGAAACGAACCAAAAGAGTCAAAAGGATGATTGATACTCCCACATTCCCTCCGGGAATAATAGAGGTCAAGAAAACAAGCGTATTGTAGAGCGGTTGGTAAAAGACGGTTGTGTAAATTCCTAGTAACATCTTGGTAGATTAACACATAAGTACTGTATTTTAAAATTTAAAATTACGGTAAAAACTTTGCCTCGGAAAACATTTTTCCTATTTCAGATTTTAAAAGAGAAAAAGGAGCTTCTTCTGTCTTAATTTTAGGATAAATAACAATGGATATTTCGCGAGAATCCTTAATAAAAGGGCTAACGGCAGAATAAAACCTGCGACGAATTTTATTTCTTGTGACAGCTGTTTTTGCGATCTTCTTTGACACCACCACCGAAACCCGCGTATCCCCCTGATGAGGGTAGATATTCCCTGAAAAAAGAAGGGAGGAAAACCTATTCGCTTTCCTCTGGGAAGAAGAGGGGAAGTCTTTCCGTGGAATACGGTTCTTTTTGGGAAGCATGGGGGGGATGGTTAATAGTAAAATAACGAAATAATTAATAATTAAACTTAAATATTTTACTATTTTGATATTTTACTATGAACTACCTACACTGTCGTTAGACGCTTTCTTCCTTTTTGGCGACGAGCTTTAATGATGTTTCTTCCGTTTTTTGTCGCTGAGCGAACAAGAAAACCGTGTGTCCCAGCGCGTTTCTTTTTTTTTGGTTGGTATGTTTGTGACATAATACAGTTAATATACACAAAAGGGGGCTATAAATCAAGCAAATTGCATGTTACCCATTTTTAAACTATACTATCCACACATTATCCACACCCTAAACACACATTCTTCCACCATTATCGCTTTGTATTCATTTACAAAAGAATATACTGTATACAACGACGAAAAATTATGATTGAGAATATAGAACTATGGGAAAACACATTGGGTGAACTTGAGAAAGAGCTTTCCCGCGCTAATTTCAGTACGTGGTTTAAAAATACCGCTATAACGAAACAACAGGAGGGGATGGTTTCTATTGGTGTTCCCAATGAGTTCGTTAAAGACTGGCTTCAAAATAAATTCCACAAAATGATATTGAAATCACTCAGAGATCGCGCTGATTATGTCCGCGGGATTAATTATATTGTGTGCAAAATAGAAGACAAAAAACTTCCTCCTAAAAAAGAGGGGGGGGTATTGTTTGATGAAAAAACAGAACTTCCCCTTGCTAATCTTTATATTAACCGCGAAGATGGATTAAACCCTCGTTATACTTTTGATAATTTCATTATTGGATCTTTTAATGAGCTTGCGCACGCGGCATCTCAGGCAATTTTAAAGAAGGTTGGAACCAATGTTTATAATCCTTTGTTCGTCTATGGAAACACTGGTCTTGGGAAAACACACCTTATTCAAGCGATAGGAAACCACATAAAAAAACATTACCCTGAAAAAAAGATTTTTTATCTTACTTCTGAAAAATTTTCCATTGACTATATCAGCTCTGTGCAACAAGGACAAAAAAGTGTCGGTATTTTTAAAGAGAAATACCGCAAATATGACCTCTTTATTATGGACGACATCCAGTTTCTCTCCAATAAAGAAAAAACCCAAGAGGAACTCTTTCACCTCTTTAATGAACTCTATCACAACAATAAACAGATTATTTTCTCTTCAGATCGTCATCCAAACTATATCCCAGCCCTTGAGGATCGCCTTAAATCTCGTTTTAATTCAGGTATGATTGTTGATGTTCAGGTTCCAGAATATGAGTCGCGCCTCGCTATTTTACGCGCAAAAGCAGAGATGAGTAATTTCTCTCCGCCAGAGGACACCCTTAACTATCTCGCCTCCTCTGTGGAGGGAAACATACGCGAGCTTGAGGGGATGCTCAATAGTGTCATTTGCCAATCTCAACTCAAAAAACGCCACCTTACCCTCACCGAGATTAAGCCCATTATTAAAAACACATCAAGGCCTAAAAAATTTCTCTCTGTGAAAGAGGTTGTTGAGATAGTTTGTGGTTTTTACAACATAGAGGAAGATTCTCTTTATCAAAAAACGAGAAAAAAGGAGGTTTTGAAGCCGAGACAAATTGTAATGTTTATTTTGCGTGAAGACTTTAATATTTCTTATCCAACAATTGGGCAGAAACTGGGGGGCCGTGACCACACCACAGTAATGCATTCTTGTGAAAAAATAAAAAATGAATTAAAAGAAGATATGTCTCTTGTGCAAGAGATTGACCAAATTCGCGCAATGTTTTAATTAACAACCTAAAATGTGTGTTTTTAATAAAATGTAAAATAAATAATTATAATTTCACATCTTGTGTAATAAACACATAATTACTTGTGGATAATTACATTAAAAAGATTCTGTATTTTTTATAAAAAACAACTTATCTTCTTTTTATAAGAAAATATCCACAATAAAAATTTATATAAAATTATTTTTATATAGAAATTTATTGGGTTAAAAAAATTATCCACTTATACACAGACATAATAATAATAATAAATTTATAAATAAAAATAATACACTTATTTCTTATTAAACATCACCATTAAAATACTATGAATATAACTTGTAATAAAGAAGCCCTCCAAAAATATATAGTCAATGCAAACAGGATTACAGGGAAACACCTATCCCTTCCTATTTTAAACTCTGTTTTTATTGGCACAAATAATAAAAAGATTATTATTCGCGCCACAAACCTTGAGGTTGGTGTTGAGTTTCATTTACCAGCCCAAATCAAAGAAGATGGAAGTATTGCGCTCCCAGGCGCCCTTATTGCAAACGCCCTTTTAAACATACCAGAAAAAGAAGTCACCCTTATTACAAAAGACGGAATCTGTAAAATTACCACAAAAACAAAAACAATAACAATAAAAGGGTTTTTTGTTGATGATTTTCCAACAATTCCAATTATTAATGACGGTGAAAGTTTTACTCTTTCGTCAAGTAGTTTTATACAAGGGGTGAGGTCTGTGGTCGCAAGCGCGGCGCTTTCCGATATTAAACCAGAGATTTCAAGTGTATATTTATATCAATCAACCGACTCCATTATTTTTGTTTCAACAGATTCGTTTCGGCTTGCGGAAAAGAAAATAAAACAAAACAACCCCTCTTTGTCGCATGGTGTCATTGTCCCACTAAAGAACATTATAGAGATTGCTCACATCCTTGATATAGAACAAGGAAACATTAATTTTCTAGTAAGCAAAAATCAAATATCGTGCTCTATGGAATCCACCTACATAACATCCCGGGTTGTGAATAGTGTGTATCCAGACTATGAACAAATATTACCAAAAACAAACACAACAGAAATAATAATGTTAAAAAACGACCTCATGAACACCATAAAACTATCAACACTCTTTTTTGATAAATTCAATAAAATAACCCTTATAGTAAATCCTGCTCAAAAAAAATGCAGTATTTCAACAAAAAACACCGAGATAGGAGAAACAGAATCAATCATCCCCGCAACACTCACCGGAGAACCAATAGAAATAGCCCTCAACGGAAAACACATCTTTGATTGTTTGTCGGTGATAGAAAAAGACAGCATTGTTGTTCAGCTCAACAGCGCCGACAAGCCAGCGGTTATCCGCGGGCTTGGGGATTTATCTTTTACATACCTCACAATGCCAATTACGAGGTAGAAAAGAACAATAAAATATTTTAATATCAAAATAATATAATATTCACTCAAAAAACAATTAAATTATTTGATTATTGACTATTTATTATTTTACTATTACCTACCCCATGATTCCTATCACAGATCTTCTTTCCCGTTTTAAAAATCTTTCTAATACAGAGAAGATGAAGAAAATTCTCATTAGTGAGATTATCTCAGGGGTCGTTCCCGTGCTTGTCAACGACAAAGAAGTGTCTTTTGTAAAAAAAACAATATTTCTGAAAATTCACCCGCTTAAGAAAACAGAAATTCTTCTTAAGAAAACAGAAATTCTAGAAAAATTAAAGAGGATTGAATCGTTGGCCTATTTTTCAAATATCCAATAATAAAGGCATTCTTTTTGGCTATTCTATTGGTAATACTGCCGAATACTGTCCCTTGTTAAGGATTTGGTCATATCCTATTAAAATAATATTAAGATTGTCTATTTGATTCACACTCGCGACATCTTCAGGGGTAAAGAAGAAAGAAAATGGGGCACTATCTCTTCGCTCAATAAATTGCCCATTAATGAAGAAATCAACATATTTCAAGGGTGATGGGCCAGTGCTTCCCACAGTGAAAAAGATTCGCTCAGAGCGATTGTGGGGCTGATTAAGGTCTGTTCCTTCCACCAAGAGGCCGGGATTGTTTTCCGGTGAATGGCTCGTGTCATATTCAGTTGGTATATTACTGCGGTCCCCCTCTTTTAATTTTTGGGTCAGAGCCCATTCGCGGATGGGTTGTTCCCATAGATTATATTGAGGATCTTCTTGCGGGTTTATTGGTTTTGGCCCCCTCGGGTCATTTTTGTTTATCCAGTGGAGGATAGTGTGTATTTCGGGGACTACAATCATCTGCTTCATTTCTTTTGGGGTATTGCCCGTGGCGAGTTTCCCTGACGCGACATCAATGATATATTTTTCTCCTCCTTGCCATATTCCAGCAAGTGGAGCAGGGAGTACGGTCAAGTCTTCTTTTTCGGGGGGGATGAAATGTTCAGCGGGTTTATTCTTAAAAAAATCCTCCATAAAAGCATGCCAAACAAGAGAGATTGTGGCCGCCGCGGAATTTCCTTTTGTTATGGAAGTATTATCGTTGTTCCCCGCCCACATCCCCACAACAAATGATGGTGTATACCCTACGGTCAACACATCTCGGTAGTCATTGGTGGTGCCGGTTTTTACCGCCACTTCTCTGTTGGGGAAATATAGCGCTGAAGTCGGACCAAAAGTTGGTGTGCGAGCTTTGTTGTCAGAGAGGATGCTGGTAATATTCCGCGCTACTTCGCTCGGGAGGACAGTTTTGCTTGAATCTTTGAATTCCTCAAGAATATTGCCTCGTTTATCTTCTATGCGGAGAATTGATTGAGTTACATTCCTTATTCCATCATTTGCAAAGACGCCATACGCTCCCGTAATATCAAGGAGCGAGACTTCGCCTCCCCCCAACACAAGAGAGAGTCCATATCGATCGGGTTCGTTGAGACTTGTAATGCCTAAATCATGCGCGGTTGCGATAGTCTCCTTTATTCCGGCGAGATAAAGTGTTTTTACCGAAGTGATGTTGCGTGATTGCGCGAGTGAGTCGCGCATTGAAAGCGGACCACGGTAACCGCCTTCATAGTTTTCCGGCATATAACAATCCTCTTTTTTTAGAGAAGGAATCAAGGGGATGCCTTTTGCATCGCAGTCGGCGGTGAAATTAGTAGGAAGGTCAAAGAGGGTCGTCTCTGGGGTGTATCCTTTTTTAAAAGCGGTAGCATACGCAAAGGGCTTAAATGCCGATCCGGGTTGACGCTCCGCAAGGGTAACATTGAAATTCCCTTCATTTTTAACATCAAAATAGTCACGCGAACCAACCATGGCGAGAACCTGCCCGTTTTTAGGGTCAATAGCCACGAGCGCAATATTTTTGGCTCCGTAAGTTTCTTCCATTTTTACCGCGAACGAACTAATTACTTCTTCCGCTTTTTTTTGAAGATCGTAATCAAGGGTGGTTATTATTTTATACCCGTTTTCTTCAATGGCTCGTTCCCCATATTTTATGGCAAGAGCCTCTTTTACCCATTCAACGAAATGCGGGGATTTAATACCCGTGGGTTCTTTGGGGAGAAAAGTTACTTTTGTCGCAAGCGCGGCAGTGTATTCATTGTCAGTGATGAAAAAGAGATTGTGCATCCTCTTGAGCACAAAATTTTTGCGCTCGTCAAGTTTGTCGCGATGATTGCCATAAGGGGAATAATAAGTTGGGGCGTTGGGAATAGCGGCAAGATATGCGGATTCCGCAAGAGAAAGATCCTGCGGTTCTTTCCCAAAAAATAATTTACTTGCTTCTCCCACACCGTAGACATTGCCCCCATATGGAACTTCGTTTAAATAAAGATTCAAAATTTCATCCTTTGAAAATGAGTGTTCAAGTTTAAAAGAAAGAATAACCTCCTTTATTTTCCGCGTGATTTGTTTTTCATCCGTAAGGAGTGTTTTTTTTACCACTTGTTGTGTGATGGTGGACCCTCCTTGTCTAAAACCACCCCCTATTACATTTGCAATAATTGCGCGGAGGATTGATTTTGGCTCAATGCCGTAATGGTGATAAAAGTTTGCGTCCTCAAGGGCAATCGTTGCATTTTTCAGACTAAGAGATATTTTTTCAAATGGCACGAGGGTACGCTTTATGTCTTTGTGTATATCGTAAAGAAGAATTTCCCCCGTACGATCATAGATTTTTGTTGATTCAACGATTTTGCGGTTATTAAAGTTGCCAAAATCAGGGAGCTTGATAAATAAGCTTAATATCAAAAAAACTCCCGCAGTAAAAAAAAGGACGCCCACAGAGAAGAGAACAATTGATTTTAAGCGTTTAAAAACCCCACGGAATATTTTTTTACAAAGAATTTTAACAGAGGAGAGCATATCAAAACAATATTATATCACAAAAGGCGCAAATAAATAATTTTTTGACAAACTGATGGTAAATATGCTTTAATAACAAAAGAAGAAATCCCCCCATAAGCCATGACTTCTTTTTTAAAAGAGAAGCATGCTGGGGTATTTGAGGGGGAAAAAATGAAAAAGATCATAGTGTTGTTAGTGATGTTGTTTACATCCCCACTAGCTTATGCCGAGGGGATAGACGGGATATGGATAGGTGAGGGAGATCATGGAACATTTGAGCTTTTGTTGAGGGAGCACAACGGAGAGGTTTTTGGTTCCCTTGTTGCGGGGGCAGGAAACCCTCGTAATTGGGGCACTTATGCTTTTGTTGCTGGTACCCACACGGAAGATGAAATTTCCCTCACCGTTATTGTCACGGATGGATGTGGGCACAGCAAACCGAGGACAGTAATAGTAAAGATAAAAGGGGTTGTAAAAAAAGATGTGGTAGAGGCATCTATCCACATGGACCCGATGTGCGTAAAAGATCAGGGGATTGTATTCCATAAGGAATAAAGATCTCCTCAAAAGAGCCCTTCTTTTCACGGGGGCTCTTTTTTAATTCCGAATTCTCTTTGTTATATAGTATTATACTTTGAATTACGAAACTCTTTGCTCGGGGTGTCGCTTCAAGGGTGAGTAAGCGAAGCTTCCGCAAGGCCGGAGCGCGGCGGCGCGAGGAGGGGTCGCCGAATTCCCCAGCAGGGGAATATCGGTGACCGGATTTTTTGAAGCTTAAAAAGAGCATCGCGTTTCAAAGGACACTACGCGATGTGATTTTGCAAAATCAGAAATGCTCGCGTCGCCCCGCTCGCAACCCCCTTGAAGCGACACCCTCTAGCCGAGTTTTGTAATTCAAAGTATAATAGTTAAACATATGATTGATGCGCAAAAAATAGAGGAGATATTGACGCGAGGAGTTGCGGAAGTCATCCATTATGACGAGCTCAAAAATAAACTTCTTTCAGGGAAGAAGCTCCGTGTGAAATTCGGTATTGACCCCACCAGCCCCCATATTCATATTGGTCGCGCAACGGCTATTTGGAAACTTCGCGCCCTGCAAGACCTTGGGCACACCATTGTTTTAATTGTGGGCGATTTCACGGGAATTATTGGAGACACATCAGACAAAGAAAGCGAGCGTCCTATGCTTGCGCGCGAAACTATTGAGCAAAACCTCGCCACTTATTTTGATCAAGCAGGAAAAATCCTCGATATGGATAAGGTTGAGAAACATTACAATACGGAGTGGCTGGAAAAGCTCGGCTATCGTGAAATAGGGGAACACGCGGATGTTTTTTCCCTTTCGGATTTTATTTCGCGCGAAAACATTAAAAAGCGTCTTGATGCAGGCAAGAGGGTGTCTCTGCGGGAGCTTTTGTATCCGCTGATGCAGGGGTATGACAGTGTCGCTGTTTCTGCGGATATTTAGATAGGGGGGACCGACCAGAAATTTAATATCCTTGCGGGGAGGAAAATTCAGGAACATTTTGGGCAAATTCCTCAAAATATCATTCTCCTCAATCTCCTTGAAGGTCTTGATGGGCGCAAAATGAGCTCAAGTTGGGGCAACACCATCAATCTCACCGATACTCCCAATGATATGTTTGGTAAAGTGATGAGTTTGCGGGATGATATTATGGTGAAGTATTTTATTCACGCGACACAAGTGTCTTTGGCGCGCGTGCAAGGAATAGAACTTGCGCTTAAAAAAGGAGACAACCCTCGTGATTTAAAACTTGAGCTCGCTGAAGAAATTGTAAAGATGTATTATGGGAAAGAAGAAGCGCTCCGCGCGCGTGAAGGTTTCATCTCTACTTTTCAAAAAAAAGAAATTCCCCAAGAGATAAACGAGGTGGGGATAAAAAATGAGGGGGAGTTTCTCGTGGACACCCTTCTTTCAGCGGGGCTTATTTCATCAAAGACAGATTTCCGCCGTCTTGTGGACGAAGGTGCAATAAAAAAACTTTTTGATAATAAAGAAGAAAAAATTATAGACAGTAAGGTGGTAACAGAAAAAGGAATTTACAAAATAGGGAAACGAAGGTTTGTGAAAATAGTCGGTGATTATACCATCACCAATTAATCTCTTCTCATTTCGTCAAAAATCTTGGCTACGCCTTTGTAAAAATCCTTCAACATATACCGATATGCTTCAGTATCTTTACATCGGCTCGCTCAAGATTTTTGGCGAAATTACACGAAGACCTTAATTGGGGATGGTATAATTAAGGATTAGAAAACACACCAGAAAAGCGCGTTTCCCAATCCTTAATTATCGGGAATTATTCCTCGTCTCTTGAGCCACCAAAAAGAGAGTGGTCCAATTCACCACTCTCATCTGCTATATCAAAGGGTAGCAGTTCCTCGGCAACTGAATTTTCCTCATCGAGAACAACACCATCTTCCTCAATATCAGTTATTTCTTCTTCTGACATATATTTTGTTAATTGTTAGTATTTAAGACCATCGTAATATCTTTTAAATAAAGATGATGTAGTTATATCAAAAAGTTTTTTTCCGCGCAATCTTTTTTTTCTAAAACTGTGGATAACTTGTGGAGAAAATCTTTTTTCAAAAAGACCCTTATTTTCTAAAGGTTTTTGTGTGGGCAAAATGAGTGATTCCGATAGCGAGAGCGTCTATTTCATCATCTTGTTTAAGTGTTTTTGATTCTGGAATTATTCTTTTCACCATATCTCCCACTTGTTTTTTTGTTGCTTTGCCATAGCTTGTCGTCGCTGTTTTTATTTGGAGAGGAGTGTATTCATAAACAAGGAGACCCAGGATGCGCGCTTGATAAAGGATGGTTCCGCGCGCTTCAGCCACCCTCATCGCGGTCTTTTGGTTTGTGGAAATAAAAAGGTTTTCAATGGCAAGCGCTTCGGGTTTGAATCTTTTGATCACGCGCTCTATTTCTCGCCCAATCATTTCAAGTCGTAGAACAAAAGGGAGCCCTGCTTTCGTTTTGAAACACTCAGAAAAAATCAACTCCTCTTTTTTGTTTTTTTCAAGAACCGCAATGCCAAGTCTTTCGTATCCGGGGTCAACAGCAATGATTCTCATATGGTCAGTATACAACTAACGACTAACGACTAACAACTAACAACAAAGCAATACAAACATAAGATATCGTATTTGTTGTGAGTAGTTAGTTGTATGTTGTATATTATTCGGCATTCGTGTACACATTTTGAATGTCGTCATTTTCATCAAGTTCGTCAAGGAGATCGGAGAGAATTTGCTCGTCTTCCGGAGAAAGAGGAATGGTTGTTTGCGGCCCATACCCTTCGGCGGTTTTTGTAAATGCCCAAAGGGCCGCTCCTTGTCCAGCGAGAGAAAGCCCTCTCTTGGAGAGAATATGTTTAACTTCCGCCACGGCGCGATTCTTATTGTCCGTGAGCCCTTCAATAATGAGCGCGCATCCGCCAGGACCGTACGCTTCATAAATTACCATTTCCATTTCTCCCGCGTCATTCCCCGCGCCTTTTTTCACCGCGCGATCAATAGCATCAACGGGCATATTTTCTTTGCGCGCGCGTAGGGTAACAGCGCGAAGAGAAGGGGAAGAAAGATTCCCGAGAGCTTTCTTTGACTCAATAGTAATGAGTCGTGAAAGTTTTCCAAAAATTTTGCTCTTTTTTGAGTCAGTCGCCTCTTTTTGGCGTTTTATTTGCGACCATTTATTGTGCCCTGACATCGTATTATCATACCTAAAATTGGGAACTTCGCCACGAAAATTATTAGGCGACAGGTCTATTCTCGGGTAATTCAAAACCAAGGTGTTTGTAGGCGCGGGGGGTGGCGACGCGTCCGCGCGGGGTGCGCTCAATGAGGCCGAGTTGCATGAGGTACGGCTCGTTCACTTCTTCAATGGTGGCTATTTCTTCAGATAGCGCGGCGGCGACCGTAGAGAGACCTACGGGTCCGCCTTTGAATTTATCAATGATCACTTCAAGGATTTTGCGGTCAAGGGCGGTCAAGCCAAGCTCGTCTATTTCAAGGAGATTAAGCGCGTCTGCGACATACTGGGGAGAAAGATCCCCTTTGTTCACCTGCGCGAAATCGCGCGCGCGCTTCAAGAGATAATTCGCAGTACGGGGGGTGGCGCGGCTTCGTTTAGCGATCTCACGCGATGCGTCTTCAGAAAGATTGATGCCCAAGATTTTTGCCGAACGATTTATGATTTTTTCAATTTCGTCTTCTGTGTAAAATTCTAAACGAAATGTTCCCCCCGAAAAACGAGAGCGAAGAGGGGACGAGAGGAGCGCGATGCGCGTGGTTGCCGCAATCATCGTAAACGGGGGAAGATCAAGTTGAATCGTGCGCGCGCTTGGCCCTTTGCCGATAATGATATCAAGCACACCGGACTCCATTGCGGGATAGAGGACTTCCTCAATCATTTTGTTCAAGCGGTGAATCTCGTCGATGAAAAGG